>DNOQ01000031.1:0-1306 GCA_003501665.1 Bacteroidales bacterium
AGGCTCTTCATGACGCAGGGCCTTATTCATACGCTTAAGCTTGGCTTTACATTTTAATGATCGTTCCATTATAAAATAATTTATTTATTACAGATTAGTTTAAGTTGCAGGTTGCTTGTTTCAGGTTGCGGGTTGTTTTCAAATGAACGCGTAATTCATTAATAAGATTAAAGCTGGTAATGGCTACACCATTAATGATCAGATATTCAACCACCAGTTTGCAACCTGATCAGTTTATCGTTTTGTCAATCCAGATGGAACACTTCTTCCATACTGGCCCACCACTCACCTTCAGCCCTGGTTGGAACGGGTTTCTGCATCGGCATCATGATATCCCACCATTCCTGTGTTCTGGGATCAGCAGCCATTTTAGACATATCTGCATCAAAATTATTCCCGGTATATTCAAAGTATGCAAACAGCATCGAATCCTTATGAAAAATTGAATAGTTGCTGATATTGCAGGCCTTGATCATTTTCAGAACATCAGGCCATACGGCTGCATGATATTTCTTATACTCTTCAAATTTCTGCGGATCGACTCCGATTATCTGTCCGAAACGTTTCATTTTTCAAGTTTTAAATTTTTTACTAATATGATAATATGACAATTATTTTAATTAACGCACTTCTAAATGTTTCTTCTGTCATTAAATTCCTTCACTGCATCAAACATGGTTATTATATTTTGAGGAGGAACATCGGGTAGTATATTATGTACAGTATTGAAAACATACCCGCCTCCTTGTGAGAATATTTCCATCCTTTCGATAACCTGATCGTGTATCTGCTGAGAGGTTCCGTTATTAAGTGTTCCCACAGTTTCAATACCTCCTCCCCAGAATGTACAATCCTTACCAAACTCTTTTTTAAGAAATTCCGGTGCCATATTATATGTCCGGGTCTGAACAGGATTGAAAATTTCAATTCCTGCATCTATCATATCGGGCATCAGCAATGAAATTGACCCGCATGAATGAATGAAAGTATGCATTCTACTGTGGGTTTTCACATAATCGCACAGGATCTTGTGCCGCGGTTTGAACAATTTACGGTAAGTTTCAGCATCCATAAATGGCCCGGTGTTCATTCCCAGATCGTCTCCAAACCTTATTACATCAACAATATCGCCGACATATTTGCATACCTTTTCGAGAGTTGAAAGGTGACGGATCATCAGCTGGTCGAGTAATTTTTCAACATTGTAAGGATCCGTTAAAAGATCCATCAGGAAGTTGTCGATCCTGCGAAGGAATGTGCCCCATTCAAACAGATTGCATCCGCACACAACCAGTAAGGCCTTATC
>DNOQ01000031.1:1327-2793 GCA_003501665.1 Bacteroidales bacterium
TCAGCATCAAGATCTTTATATGAATCAGGATAACCATCAACATAGGGGAAATATACCTGATCGAAAAAAGTAGCTCCCACCGGCATTTTTGAAAGTATCCGCCGGCCGTCATCATCATAAGTCACAAATGAACCATCAGACATGCTTACCGGATTAAACCAGACAGGATAATATGCAGAGGCTCCGTTCGCCAGTAAGGTTGGTTTCCAGTCGGAGCTCCTGTCATTGAATGCTCTCCCTATATCGATCACATCTATTCCGAAATGCTCCAGGATCTGATCATCAGGTTGAGCAAGCTGCTGAACAACATCATAAACAAGTACCGGAAGCTCCTCTTTCCCCAGATACTTAATCAGATTACTGTATGCTATTGCAGAAATTCCTGAACTTGGAGTGGCTCCCATATCAACAGGTACCTGGTCAGGTTCCTGATGGTTTATCGCTGCCAGGACACGTTCATGTGAGGTCATTTTTGTTTTCAATATAATCAGATTTTATAAATTACGGTGAACAATTTTCAATCACATTGAACCACTGATACCTATCATGAAAGACGAGATGATCAGGATAATCAGGGAAAGTATCATTAAGACGGTCACTTTAACAGGAACGCCTTTCCACTCACCCCGCAGCAAACCCCATACCGTTGAAAATCCGATTGTCAATGCCATTAGGATCCCCCATGAAGTAAATGTATAAGGGCCCATTTTACTTTTCCCCATACTGTATACGATGAACTGGCTGAACCATAAAAATCCTGCCAGTAACCCAAATAAATAATTGTATGACAGAAGCTTTCCCGATTCTGCATTCAGATACTCCTTCAAAGATCTGTTCCTGATCCCAAGGTATATGCACCATATAATTGTTGTTACCAGCGTTCCCGGCAGCAGCACTATCATAACGGGCATCATGGAGAATAAGGGATCAATCCCCTGACTGACAGCCAGATCCGATATGGGTATCCCTTTTTCAAATCCCAGGGCCATTGCCGAACCTGCAACCCCCACCAGTCCCGCAGCAAGCAAACCCTTCAGCAGATTGAATTCCTTTATACTTTCCTGTTTTTTTTCAACTGATATGCTTTTGTCCTTAAGGATCCCCGACCAGGCTGAAAACGCAATTCCCACACAGGCAACCATTACTCCCATTATAAGGAGGCCCCCTCCTGAATTCTGTATCATTTGCTGAAGACGTCCGTCAAGTAAAGGCGGGATCAGAGTACCTATCGCCAGCATTAAACCCAGAGAAAGGGCATAGCCAAGTGATAGGCCCAGATATCTCAATGCAAGCCCGAAAGAAAGATTTCCTATGCCGTAAACAGCTCCCAGCAGAAATACCGCTGAAATCGTTTCAAATGGTGTTGAACTTATGATTTTTGAAAAACCAGGGGCAAAGATCAGGCAGGAAAAGAGAGGAAAAATTATATAAGCACCAATACTGTATATCATCCAGTATGTTTCCCA
>DNOQ01000573.1:0-7189 GCA_003501665.1 Bacteroidales bacterium
AACTTTTTGAAAACACCCTCAATGCTTCCAATCATCTTGGCTTGTTAAGTGAGCATGTAAATATTGAGACCCGTGAACTGCTTGGCAATTTTCCGCAGGCCTATTCTCATCTCGGACTTATTCAGTCGGCACTTCTTCTGAATGGTAAAGATATCTCTTTTGATAATGCTATTTTCAGATTCATTAAACCTTAAAATAGTTTCAGACCCGTTCGGGCATATTATAAGGTTTTCTTCCACCTCCGGGACGGGAGAGATAAAAATCAGCTTCTTTATCTTTGACAAACCTTTCAGTTTTTCCGTCGAATATCAGTTTTCTTCCGGTGCGGTATGATATATTTCCCAGATGCATCATAGCGGTTGAGATATGCCCTTCTTCAATGTCAGCTAAAAGGTCTTTGCTGTTACGGCTTTTAACGCAGTCGACAAAATTCCGGAAATGGAAATCGATACCTGCTTTAGTAATTTCATCAAATCGCGGATCAGGATCAAGATCACTCTGACTCACGCTTATGGCAGGTTTGGTCGTTCTGTCCTGCTGCCGTCCGGTGCTGAATGCAGCTGTCCCTGTCTGACCGTCGACTGCTGCAGGTGCATTGCCGCTGATAAATACCTGAAAAGTATTACCGGCAAAATATGCATAACCCTTGGTTCCAAGCCACAGATTACTCCAGGGATCATCGGGTGTTGGCAGGCTTCTTACTTCAAGTTCAATAATTCCTCCGTTTGCATATTCAAATGTTGCGACCTGGAAGTTGGGAACATCCTGATCTGATTCATCGGCATAGGCATAAAAACCTCCGCAGCAGGCTGTTTTTACCGGATGTTCATTTATCTTCATTCCCTGTCTGAGGATATCAATGGCATGAGTTCCGTTATTCCCGAATTCGCTTGTACTTGTATCCCAGTACCAGTGCCAGTTATAAATAAAATGATTTTCATTGAACGGGATCATTGGTGCCGGTCCTCTGTAGAGATCCCAGTTAACACCCCGGGGAACCGGACCATCGGGTTTTCTGCCAATGCTCGGACGCGAACGGTATACAGTACCACGCCCCATATAAACATCACCGATAACACCATCGCGAACCATTTCAATAGCTTTTTTGCTAAGTCTGTTTGCTCTTCTCTGGGTGCCGGCCTGAACAATCCGGTTGTATTTTCTTGCGGCCAGGACCATTTTCCTGCCCTCATCGATGGTGTATGAGATCGGTTTTTCAACATAAACATCCTTTCCGGCCTGGCAGGCGTTTACGGTCATAATTGCGTGCCAGTAATCGGGTGTGGCGATGGCAATGATATCCAGATCCTTATCTTCAAGCATCTTTCTGTAATCCACATAAGTTGCCGGTTTTGTTCCTCCCAGATTTTCAATATCCTTTATTGCCTTGGGCCAGAGATACTCCACACAATCGCAGATGGCTGTTACTCTTGTATCCTTAATCTTGGTGAAATTTGCGGTGTGTCCCCCGCCTCCGTAAAATCCACCACGGTCATTTATTCCTATGACACCCACATTGAGCATGTCACTCGGTTTTACCTGTGCATAACCCTTTATATATGCAGGTGCTCCCAGAGCTATGCCTGCTGTGGCAATTGCAGATTTCTTAATGAATGTACGTCTTCTCTCAGTTTTCATGTTTAAGGTCGTTTAAGTTTTTTTAAATATTTTTCTTCAGGTTCTGTTCATGCTCCCAGATCCCATCTCCTGAAATAGAGCGCTTGTCTTACAACCGGAAGGGTTTTAATTTCTATCTCCTCCATCTGCGACTGGCTCAGAGGCGTAAATTCAGAAGCTATTTTTACATTTTCCTCAATCTGGGCTATATCGTCAACACCTATAATTGTTGTGCTCACAGGAAGGCTCATATTGTAAGTCAGAGCTTCTCTGATTGATATGGTGCCGGGTATTGATGTCCGTAAACGTGCATCAGACTGCTGTTCAGGCGGCGGGGGAGTCCATGAAGCGAGAATACGGCTTCTGGTAGTAACCTTCATTCCGACAATTGCAATACCCTTTTTCTGGACTTCAGGAAGAAGATAATTTTTAAAACTGAGATAATGAACATCGGCTGCATTCACTGCCAGAAGTATTGAATCGAAAGGATAACGTTTTATGGCTTCAGACAATACCAGCGGCTCGAAATGTCCTGTTATACCAAGATACCTGACCATCCCTTCGGCTTTGGCTTTTTCCAGAGCTTTTATGGCTCCGTTGGCACCGAATATCTGGTCAACCTGGTCCTGCCGCTGGACATTATGCAATTGCCACAGATCGATATGATCCGTCTGCAGGTTTTTAAGGCTTTCCTCAAGCAAACGCATAGATCCGTCATAAGTGCGGTCATGGGTTTTGGTTGAGAGCCAGACTTCTCCCCGGCGGGTTTTCATCACCCGGCCTATATTCAACTGGCTTACGCCCTGCCCGTATGAGGCAGCAGTATCGATATAATTGATCCCAAGATCGATTGCCCGGTTTATTATTTTTTCGGATTCTTCTTCCCTCCCTTTGATCTCGAGGGTTGCCTGTCCGCCAAGACTTAAAATCCCGACCTTATAACCGGTCTTCCCGAAGGAACGGGTTGGCATTGCATTATAAGTTACCGGGTTAAATGGATCTTCATTATTTTTCTTCAGAGGCAGAAGCCGGTTTTCTCCCTCCGGATTAAATGATTTTCCTGCTGTTACCACAGCAGCTGCGGCAATACCGTTTCCAAGGAAAGTTCTGCGATTAATGGCTTTCATGTGAATCTTTTTTAAGTGGCTAAAATAGAATTCTCAAATCTCAAAATTACAAAATCTTTCATCGGGTACAACACATTGAATGTTAAATTGAAATAACTTGCAGGCTGAATTTACAACATTTTTAAACCGGATTACAATTAATGAAAATATATCTGGATTACAACGCCACTACTCCTGTTGACAGGGAGGTGTTGGATGCTATGCAACCATATCTGGGGGAATTTTTCGGGAATCCGTCAAGTTCACACAGTTTTGGTACGGAAACAAAAAGAGCAGTTGAAAATGCCCGGAAACAGGTTGCTTCATTAATTAACTGCCGGCCGGATGAAATTATTTTCACCAGCGGGGGTACTGAATCGAATAATTATGCAATTAAAGGATTTGCATTTGCAAACGCACATAAGGGAAGGCATATCATAACCTCTACAATTGAACATCCGGCTGTAACAGAAGTATGCAGGTACCTGGAGGGTAAGGGTTTTAAAATCACCTGGTTGCCGGTTGATGAACACGGGCTTATTCAACACGGTGAGCTTGAGGAAGCAATTACTCCTCAAACCATACTGATATCCATTATGCATGCGAATAATGAGATCGGGACAATTCAATCTGTTTCCAGCCTTGCTGAAATCGCGCGTAAATATCATATTGCCTTTCATACCGATGCTGCTCAGTCTGTCGGGAAATATCCTGTTGATGTAAAGGAACTGGGTGTCGATTTGTTATCTGTTGCAGGTCATAAACTCTATGCACCAAAAGGTGTCGGGGCTCTCTATATCAGGAACGGGGTTGTTCTGGAGAAGCTTATACATGGTGCTGATCATGAACAGAATAAGCGTGCCGGGACTGAGAATGTTCCGGAAATTACCGGATTGGGCAAAGCGTGTGAAATAGCACAACGCGACCTGAACAGAAATATCGCACATTTACAAAAGATGAGAGATATGCTTTATGATCGTCTGATCAAAGGTGTTCACGGACTTAAGCTGAACGGTCATCCGCAACTGCGTCTTCCCAACACGTTAAACCTTAGTTTTTACAGGGTGGAGGCAAATATCCTCTTAAATGAGATGGAATTACAAGGTATAGCTGCATCAGCCGGAGCGGCCTGTCATACTGATTCGGTTGATATTTCGCCCGTTTTAACAGCCATAGGGCTGGATCCTGATTATGCTATGGGGAGCATCAGATTTTCAGTGGGACGATATACCACTGAAGATGAAATTAACCGCGCCGCAGGGATAATAGTTGAAATAGTTAAGCGGTTAAGGCCTGCTGAACCGGAAACAATAAAGAAACAGAAAGCTTACACAGGTGTCGTTAAACTTACAAAATTTACCCGGGGTCTGGGATGTGCATGTAAATTACGACCACAGGAGCTGGAGAAGATCCTGAAAGAGATACCTGTTGGTATTGATCCAAACATTTTGGTTGACATGCAGAATTCTGACGATGCAGCGGTATACAGGATCAATGATAAGACGGCTGTTGTCCAGACAGTGGATTTTTTTACTCCCATAGTAGATGAGCCCTATGATTTCGGGGCCATAGCTGCAGCCAATTCGCTCAGCGATATCTATGCGATGGGTGCAAAACCTTTATTTGCATTGAATATAGTCGGATTCCCTTCAAACAGACTCCCGATGGAAGTCCTTAAGGAAATACTCCGCGGAGCTGCCGATAAAGCCCAGGAAGCGGGGATTACGATCATTGGAGGGCATACGATTGATGACCCGGAACCAAAATATGGAATGGTGGTGACCGGAACTGTCCATCCTGAAAAAATATGGGCAAACTCAGGCGCCAGAGAGGGAGATGCAATAATAATGACAAAACCGATAGGGACAGGAATATTAACAACCGCTCTTAAGCGTGGACTGGCTGAAGAAAATACCAGAGTTGAAATAATCAGATCAATGTCGGAATTAAACAGGAAAGCTGCTGAAATCCTGGGAAAGTATTCTGTTCATGCCTGTACCGATATAACCGGGTTTGGACTTATCGGACACTTAAGTGAAGTTACTTTATCCAGCGGGACAGATGTTGAAATTTTTGCCGGCCGGGTGCCTGTTTTCGGAGAAACGGCAGAATTAGCTGCAGCCGGGATAATTCCGGGAGGGTCAGCCAATAATTTGGATTATTTTTCAAAGTATGTAACCTGGAGCAGCAATATTTCACCCGTTACAAAAATCATTCTCTGTGATGCCCAGACGTCCGGAGGGTTATTGTTCACACTTCCTGAAAATGAAAAAGACAGGGTAATATCCGAACTTAATAATGCCGGCATTTCATTTGCCTCTCATATAGGTAATTGTCTTAAAAAAGGCAAAGGTTTGATCTGTGTTAAATAAGGTCCGGTTTTAGATATTTACCATCGACATTTTCGGGGTGTAGCAGTATCCGGGCGAAAGGATGGTCATGTCCTGATTTCCGTACCGGAACATTTGCCAGTCAGCATCCTCCTGACGGTTTCTTTTTAGCCTTGGCAGTCACCGGCGGTTTTACGGCTTTAGGTGCCTGAGGGGCGTCATCAGTTGAAATGACTCCGCCTCCGCCAAGAGCCGCTGCAGCGCTTTTGCGGAAATCATATCTGGCAAATTCCTCATCCGGGCTGGTCTGCGAGGGCACCTCAGGTGAGAGTATGTTTCCAAACCAGTAGTTCAGTCCTCCCTCCAGTACGAAGTTATTTTCATATCCCAGCTGCCGGGTAATCATCCATGCCTGGTTCGCATATACCGAGCCATTTGAATAAAAGACATTCATATAAGCATCCTGATTCAGTATATCGGTATATTCATCAGACAGGAGATTGCTCAGAGGGATATTTATTGCTCCTGACATGCTGTAGTCTTCGAATTCTTCCGGTGTTCTGACATCTATAAGCCGGAGAGAAGGATCTTTCTGGACAAGCATATCGGCCACAATATCGGGTGAAATAAACTGTACCCCGGCACCGGCTTCCTGAAGAAGCTCATGAGGAGTAAGCCGGGACTGATTTACCCTGTCTGCCGGCACGGCGGCAATTATAATTCCGAGGGGAATAATAATAAGTGCAAGTAATTTTAATTGCTTCATTATAATATAATTTTGATATTAATATTCTTCCCTAGGGAATTTTTTCTCAGCCCACTCAGCCACAACAAACATGCCAAGTGCGATCAGAATAAGTAAAAATCCGAAAAGACCGTCAGATATACCGAGTTTGTCACTGATCTTTGGTTCTCCAAGATATCTGGCAAGGTAAAGCTTCTCCCACCATCCGTAAGTAAAGGCGAAGCCGTATACTCCGATGAAGAGACCTCCGATGAATACCATGGCGTCAATTTTTCCTATTGCTGCCCCGCAGAAGCTTGTTCCCGGGCAGAATCCGCCCATAATAAATCCGGCACCCATCACTACGCCGCCGGCGATTGCAGATGTAAGATATGTCGGATTGACATATACGAGGTCCAGGTCTGTCCAGCCAAACAGGCTCATGAACAGCAATCCCAGCATGGCTGTTATTGCGGCCGTGAAAAAGACCTTCAATACCACGGTGTCATAACCATAGAAGATACCTGCCAGTTTCCGGCTTGATGAGAAACCCGAGCTTTCAAGTACCCAGCCGAAAGCTATACCAATAAAGAAGGCAAGAAGAAAATTTGTATTTTCCGATATTATTTCATTTGGTGCCAGTGGTCCCATTGTTTCCTCCTTTCAATTTAGATCCAGTTCTTTCTGAAGAAATATGCAAGTGCAAATGCTGTACCGAAGATGGCCATCATGGTCACGAATCCTCCCAGTGACAGAACTGCCATACCACTCAGGGCTGAGCCGCTTGTACAGCCTCTTCCCAATTGCGAGCCAAAGCCAAAGAGAACACCTCCTGCCAGTGCGAATATCAACCTTCTGCGCGATGTGATTTTCGGTGAATGTTCTACCTTAAGCTTAAGCCTGCCCGCAAAAGTACCTGAAAGAAAACCACCCACGATTACGCCGAGCATCTGGAAGACAAGCCACGACTTCATCGGATTGCCGCTGTGCGATTCGGCATATTCGGCCATAAAAGGCATGGTGCCGATCGCCTCTTTGTCAACAGTCCCGATGGTAGTTGCTACAACGCTTTTTATGGCGCCACTTGCACCCAGTCCCCTCCCGGAGACAAAATTTGCAGCAAGCAGTACCAGTCCCAGAAGAACTCCTCCCAGATAGGGATTCAGGTATCTCCTGCTCTTATCCGTACTTGTGTTATTGCTCATATATTATCTGTGTTATTGTTTTCAGTAAAGCCAGCGGCTGACCTGGCCGGCAAAGACAAAGACAAAACGGAAAACAAAACTGCCCATCAGTACCAGTATTCCCGGTATTGCGGCGGGAATATGTCTGCCGCGCAGTTCCATCAGGTCAAGTATCCCGGGAATAATTATCCCGAGCATGACCACAAATATCCAGAAAACCATTGTATA
>DNOQ01000573.1:7263-9067 GCA_003501665.1 Bacteroidales bacterium
AGCGGTCTGGCATTGAATGCAGAGAGCAATATCCCGGTATAAACGCCTGTTATTATCGCAAATATCAGCATCACCCAGGCAAGCTGCTTCTTATACCTGTTGAAGAAAATCTCAAGATCTTTCAGCCATTCATATTTCCAGTCCCATTTTGGGAAAAACTCCCGGATGTGAAGTGCACACCAGACAAATGCTGAAACAGTAATAACGAGCAGAGTCCATGCCCCCCACGACATTGGTGATTCAAGCCTTATCGTGGTATAAAGCTGCCAGAAATATGCTTTGTGATTCAGGTCGATAAAAAGGCATGCCAGGCCTATGACCAATGCAAAAGGGGCGATAAAAGGCGCCTTTCGGACGGCAGTACGGTATACCTCCTCTTTCCCCAGTAGATAGTAGAGGGCAGCGAAAAAGAGAACCCCTGCTGCCAGTCCCCCCAGAAAAAGATATAAGGGTATGGGCCAGTGCCAGATATGTAACTGTGGATCGACCAACATATTCTCCCTTCCGCTGATAATAAGTTCTTCTTTCATTTTTTTCTCAGATCAGGAAGTACAACTGGGGTAAGGTTCCGGCTTCAGGGATGAGGGTAAGGTGCTTACGTCTTTTCAGCACCAGGCTTACATCGCTGTTCGGATCGTCAAGATCGCCGAAATACATGCATTTTGTGGGACAGACCGATACGCATGACGGTTTCATACCCTGCTTTACGCGGTGTATGCAGAAGGTACATTTATCTACATATCCTTTCGGATGAGGGAAACGGGCATCATAGGGGCATGAGGCGATACAGGCGCCACAGCCGATGCATTTGTTGGGTTTGACCAATACGATCCCTCCCTCAGCTATATGACTTGCTCCTGTAGGGCAGCATCTGACGCAGGGTGCATTCGCACAGTGATTGCACCGTTCTGATCTGAGCTCGACCTCAAGCTGTGGATAAGTGCCGTCGATCACTTCCACCACCCAGTCGCGGCAGTATCCGATTGGTACATTGTTTTCTGTCTGGCATGCCACAACGCAGTCGCTGCACCCGACACATTTTTTCGTATCAACAGCCATGGCGTACCTCATAATGCAACCTCCTCTGCATTAAGGTCAGTAATGAAAGTTACAAAATTCCCCCTCATTCCTGTTCCTCCCATTATGGGGTCCACCAGCACTTTGGTTATCAGGTTTGTGTCGCTGGCACCCTTACCATAACATCGTCTCAGCTTTTTCTGGTCATGACCAAAACCGTGAACCATATAAACCGAATCCCAGCGGATACGTTCCGTCACTCTGACCTTTATGGGGAATTCTGACCGTTTGCCGTCCTGGTTCATCAGGTGAATATATTGTCCTGTCTTCAGACCCCACACCCTGGCAACCCTTGGATTCACCCATAAGCTGTTCTCATCCATCAGGTCGGTCAGATTGGGATTATTGGCTGTCCGGCTGAAAGTATGCATTGGTGCACGTCCGTAATTTAGGCGGTAGTAACCTTCCGGCGGCTCCTCATGACGGGTATATTTTGGCATCGGGTCAAATCCTGCTTCTTCGATGGCCAGTGAGTAAAGCTCTATTTTACCGGTAGGTGTATAAAATTCAACATCCTCATCAGGATTAAAATAGAGGTCCTCATAAGGACGGTTAAAAGTTTTTACACCGATCCTGTTCATCTCTTCGAGGCTGCTGCCCACCTGATTAAGCTGCCAGTCGAGCTGGTCTTCTATCTTTTCAAACGGGAAATATTCAATTACGCCTAATCTTTTGGCAAGCTCTCTTGCCATCCAGTATGCCGGTTTTGTGTTGTATAACGGTTTTG
>DNOQ01000573.1:9114-9491 GCA_003501665.1 Bacteroidales bacterium
GTGTCAATAACTACCAGAAGCTGAAGAGCTTGTATGGCATTGATAGTGTTATCCTGGTTTGGTAATGTCTCTATAAGGTTTGTACCATTTACGATCCATCCCTGGAACTGGCAGTGCCGGCTGGGATCCGGGACTGTGGCATCGCACACACCGTTAGCCAGAACGGTATCAGCCAGTTTGTACATGTCAGGGAATTCAGTTCTCCACGATCTTTTAGGAGTGGGGAAGGGTGGGTGGGCAGGTTCGGGGAGCTCGAAGCTCTCAGGCCGATAGAATCCGCCCCTGCGTCCCCATGAACCGAGAAGGGCATTAAGGATGGCCACTGCCCTCATCCTCTGGGTGTCATCACCGTACCAGGTCACATGACGTCCGGGGTG
>DNOQ01000457.1:0-849 GCA_003501665.1 Bacteroidales bacterium
TCCAGTACCATTTCTGGTGCAGTTTATTTCTTTAAAAGAGCAGGAATTCATGAAGATAGGACCTTCTATTATTAACGAATCTTTAAACCTCTTAAAATCCCATCTTTGGGAGAGGGACCTCTCAGAGAAATACTCTGATGGAGAACCTCCGCTGCGTTCAGAATTATTCAGCAGCGAACAGATGGAGCAATATGGCAGCATATTGGCAGGCTTGCATCTCCCGGGGCCAAAAGTTGAACCTGAACAGCATCTTCTTTCCCGTCTCGCAGAAAATGAAGCTATACTGCTTGAAGTACATGATCTCATATCAGAAGCAGTAAAAGCCAGCCGGCAAATTACACCTGCCGGCGAATGGTTGCTTGATAATTTTTATCTGATTGAAGAACAGATACGTACAGGAAGAAGACATTTGCCGAAGGAATATAGCAAGGAACTTCCGCGTCTGCTCAATGGTCCGTCTGCCGGACTTCCCCGCGTTTATGATATTGCAAAGGAGATAATCTCTCATGGAGAGGGACATCTTGATCCGGAAAGCCTGCGTCGTTTTGTAACTGCATATCAGACAATCAATCCACTTAAGCTTGGCGAATTGTGGGCTATTCCCATTATGTTGCGATTAGCTCTCATTGAGAACCTGCGACGTGTTGCGGTGAGGGTGGCTGCCGGAAGATTAGACTGGGACCTGGCAGATTCCTGGGCAGATAAAATGATAAAAACAGCTGAAAATGATCCAAAGAGTCTGATCCTTGTAATTGCTGATATGGCAAGGTCCGATCCTCCCATGTCGACACCCTTCGTCTCAGAATTTGTCAGACGCTTACAGGGGCAAAGTCCGGCCCTTGCTTTTCC
>DNOQ01000457.1:897-2516 GCA_003501665.1 Bacteroidales bacterium
CTGGACTGGCGTGAATTCGTAGAATCGATGAGTCATGTGGAAAATGTCCTGCGAGGTGACCCTGTAGATGCATACGCATTCATGGATTTTAAAACCAGAGACCATTATCGTCATGTTATAGAAAGGATTGCAAAAAAAAGTAATTTTTCTGAGATTGAAGTGGCTCAGAAAGCTATAGACCTGGCAAAAAACGGAGCTGAACTGAATGGTCAGCACGATCGTAAAGCTCATGTAGGATTTTATCTGATTGGCAAAGGTCTTTCCCGGCTTGAGCACCTTGCAAAATCAAAAAGGACAATTAAATCCATAGTAATCAGACTGATTGGCCGGGTTCCACTTTTTATCTATCTGGGTTCGATAATTCTGTTAACAGCTTTCTTCTGCTGGTGCCTGCTGGAAAAAGCTCAGAGTGATGGAACCGGTACCTGGCATCTCTGGCTTCTTGGTTTTCTGCTGGCACTTTGTACCAGTTACCTGGCAATAGCTGTTGTAAACTGGTTGTCAACAATGTTGGTTAATCCTTTTCCGTTGCCACGACTGGACTATTCAAAAGGGATACCGCCGGAATCAAGAACAATGGTTATTATTCCTTCCATGCTGTTAAACGATCAGAATATTGAAGATCTGGCAGAAGATCTGGAGGTTCGTTTTCTGGCAAATCGGGACAAATACCTGCATTTCGGGCTTCTGACAGATTTTAAAGATTCAGTACATGAGAAACTTGAGGAAGATGATCATCTGATACAGTTGGCCAGTAAAAGAATTACAGAACTAAACGAAAAATATAAGGGAGAACAGAGGGATACATTTTTCCTTTTCCATCGTCCGCGAATATGGAATCCAAATGACCGGATATGGATGGGTTATGAACGAAAGAGGGGAAAGCTTTCAGATTTAAATGCTCTGCTGCGCGGAGGTCCTGAAGAAATGTTTTCGGTTATCGTTGGGAATACACAGTTTCTAAGCAATATCAAATATGTGATTACACTCGACACAGATACGCAATTGCCACGTGATACGGCACGACAGTTTATCGGGGCAATGGCGCATCCTCTGAACAAGCCGGAATACAATGCCAAAAAACAGCGTGTCACAGACGGATACACGATACTTCAGCCAAGGGTTGCTGTCAGTTTACCGGGAACAAACCTTTCAAAATATGCAAAGCTTTTTGGTAATGAGCCAGGAATAGATCCCTATACCAGGGCTGTATCGGACGTCTACCAGGATCTTTTTGGTGAAGGGTCTTTCATAGGTAAAGGGATCTACGATGTCGACTCATTTGAACAAACTCTCAAGGACCGATTTCCGGAAAACAGGATACTGAGCCATGACCTTCTTGAAGGATGTTATGCCCGATCCGGTTTGATCAGCGATGTACTCCTGTTCGAGGAGTACCCTTCACGTTACAAGACAGACGTAGCACGCAGATCTCGCTGGATAAGAGGAGACTGGCAATTAATTCCATGGTTATTTCCGGTCTTGCCCAGGATAAATGGCCCCTCCCGAAAAAATCCGCTATCCCTTTTATCGTGGTGGAAAATTCTGGATAACCTCAGGAGAAGCCTTATTCCTTTTGCATTGACATTACTTTTGCTGGCAGGCTGGACTGTTTTGGG
>DNOQ01000512.1:0-4462 GCA_003501665.1 Bacteroidales bacterium
CGCAAAGAGATCAGAAAACGTATCTGACTGATATCGCTCCGTTTATCCCTCCCCATCCGGTATAACCTATAATATTAAACGTCGGAAGAAGGTCAATGGATAAATTCAGGGGAATTTCATCAAACGTATATTCAAGACCTAAAATTGCATCAAGACCAAGAACAGCATTGCCTCCATAAGTGTCATCAAAGTTGGGATTCCTGTCGTGATCCCAGAACCCAACATGCGCTCCCGCACCCCAGAACCAGTTCAGTCCCGGATATTTACCTGTCCAGTGCTCATTCTCGTAAAGCCCTGTTATTACAAATCCTCCCCAGCTGCTTGCAAGTATACCTTCAACAGCATTTGTCTTTGAAAGAAAATGCTTGGCGGTCACTCCATAAGGTAGTCCGGCCCTCAATCCCACACTGGTCTTGTAATCCTGGCCGGATACAGATAAACTGATTAATGCAATAAAAATCAATGGCAATAATGTTTTCTTCATGATTAAGTAATTTATTTTTACATCTATTTCCCTGTAAAACCCGCAAAATCAGTGCCGTAATTTTATCCTGAAATAATGTCAGTTATCTGATTCACGGCATGATTCCCTTTAAGTAAACGAAAAGTCGTTTGTTGAATTGTAACCGGTATCATACTTCATGGTCTTCCGGAGCGGTATAATACAACTATTCAGATATTATCAAATATTATTGCTTCAAATTTATTACAAAATTCCATTTCAAACACAGAAGTATTAAAATCTTATATTTGTAATTGGGAACAACAGCTGATATTTATGAAGAAACGGTCTAACCTGCATGAATATAAGGGCGGTCATTATGTTGAACTGCTCCGGGGTGGAGAACCATATTTCAGAGCTGTGGAAGAGATAATTGATGAGGCGAAACATTATATTCATTTCCAGACTTATATACTTGATGAGGATGAGACAGGTATAAGAATTGCCGATGCTCTGATAAGAGCTGCCGGGAGAGGTGTCAGGACTTACCTCCTTCTCGATGCATACGGCACAAAGTATCTGTCAAAAGAATTCATCGACAGTATTGAAAATGCAGGTATTCTTTTCCGTTTCTTTTCTCCGACTTTTATCACCAGAGGATTTCAGCTCAGCCTGAGACTTCATTCAAAAGTTGTAATGGCGGATGGTAAAGTCGCTATTATAGGAGGTATGAATTTCGCAAACCGTTATCACGGTTTTCGGGGGAAAAAAGAGTGGCTCGATTTTGCAGTCCTTTTCAAGGGTCCCGAATGCGTTCACACTCTTTCAATTCTTAAAAAGCTGTGGAACAAAACATTTATTCCCAGGGATGAGAGATCACATGAAATAATTCATACCCATGCATTCTATCGGGAGGACGTCAAACTGAAAGTCCTGCTGAACCATTGGTACAGAAATAAGATAGAGATACTCAGAAGTTACCGGTCGATGTTCCGGCTGGCCCAGTCGAAGATGATAATTTTTGCGAGCTATTTCCTTCCCGGCAGAAATGAACGTAAACTGCTTAGAAATGCAGGCCAGAGGGGTGTTGATATCTCAATTGTCTTTTCAGCTGAATCGGATGCACCAATGTTTAAAAGAGCTACCGAATTCCTATATGATTTTATTTTGAGAAATAAGATAAGGATATATGAATATCTGCCGTCAAACCTGCATGCAAAAGTGGCGACTGTTGACGGTAGATGGAGTACCATTGGCAGTTATAACCTGAACCACGTAAGTGATTATGCCAGTATAGAAATAAATGTCGGTATCCTGGACGAAAAATTCACACAGCAATTCGATGAGGTCCTTAATGAGATAATCAGAAATGACTGCAGGCAGGTTACTATAGAGGATTATAACCGCAGACGTACATGGTTTACCCGGATCACCGGCTGGCTTTCGTACCAGCTTCTAAGACTGCTGATGAGGGTCATGTACCAGCTTACAATAAAGAAAAAGAGGCATCACGCAGTATGAAAGCGGATCTGTTCAATATAGCCAACTTTAAAGTTGATGGCGGCGTGATGTTCGGGGTTGTCCCCAAAGCCCTCTGGTCGCGCGTTTACCCTTCAGATGAAAATAACCTTATTGTCCTGACCCTGAGATCGCTTATTATTGAAACCGATGGACATGTGATCCTTGTTGATACAGGCTGGGGCGACAAACAGGGTGAAAAATTTTTCAGACATGTATATCTGCATAACGGGGAAGGACTTATTGAAGGACTGGCAAAAAGAGGGTATGCTCCCGGTGATGTGACAGATGTGGTACTGACTCATCTCCACGCTGATCACTGTGGCGGTTGTGTAAGAAATAAATCTGAAGGGGTCGGATATGAAATGGTATTCCCGGAGGCTATATACCATGTAAGCAGGCCCCAGTGGGAGTGGGCTGTTAAGAATAATCCAAGAGAAGAGGATGCTTTTCTTGAGGAAAATATTCTTCCCATCTCTGAAAGCGGAAGACTCAATCTTGTGGATGAGGATGGAGAACTTTTTAAGGGATTCTTTTCAAGAATATGTTATGGCCATACTCCCGGATTGATGGTACCTGTTATTGATTATGCAGGCAAAACACTTGTCTATACGGGCGATCTGATACCGACTATAGCTCATCTGCCATTGATCTGGAATATGAGCTATGATATTGAATCGCTTAAAACAATTGATGAAAAGAAACAGATACTCGAAGAGGCTCTGGAAAAGAATTACATACTGGTTTTCCAGCACGACCAGCATGTCGAATGCTGTGACCTTCAGATGACTCCGAAAGGAATAAGGGCGAGGACTAAATTCGGATTTTCAGAGTTAGTGTAAAATGTATTATATGCGAAATGCGATATATGAAGGTCGATTTGGACTGTGTAACATAGGATTAATTATATCGCATATCATAAATCACAAATCGCCTGTTTTTATAGTTTAACCTTACTTATATGGCAGAATTTATTTATGAAAAGCCTTTTCAGATTGAAAAGGACACTACAGGTTACAGGCTGCTTACGAAAGATTATGTTAAAACCATTGAAGCAGGAGGGAGAAAAATCCTTAAAGTTGATCCGGAAGGTCTCAAACTGCTTGCCAGAACAGCGGTTTCTGATCTCTCTTTCTTCCTGAGAACATCACATATTCAAATGCTTAGGAAAATTATTGATGATCCGGAAGCTACTGATAATGACCGTTTCGTTGCATATACCATGCTACGCAATTCTGTAATATCAGCTGAAGGCGAGTTGCCATGGTGTCAGGACACGGGAACTGCAATCCTCATTGCCAAAAAAGGAGAACAGGTCTGGACAGGAACAAATGATGCTTTTCACCTTTCAAAAGGGATCTTTGAGGCATACCAGGAAAAGAATCTGAGGTATTCTCAGATAATNNACTGAAGGTGACATTTATGAATTCCTTTTTATAACCAAGGGAGGAGGCTCGGCCAACAAGACTTATCTTTACCAGCAGACAAAATCGCTGCTTAATGAGGAATCCCTTGTAAAATTTGTAAAGGATAAAATAAAGGATCTGGGCACTTCAGCCTGTCCTCCATATCATCTTGCTCTGGTTATCGGAGGTACTTCGGCAGAGGCAACACTGAAGACCGTAAAAGAGGCATCAGCAGGATATCTGGATCATTTGCCGGTAACAGGAAATGATAGTGGCAGGGCTTTCCGGGATACCGGATGGGAGAAAAAGATTGAAGAGATCTGTCAGGAATATGGTGTCGGGGCACAGTTCGGCGGGAAATACTTTGTACATGATGTAAGAGTTATCCGTATGTCGCGTCATGCTGCATCATGTCCGGTGGGTCTCGGTGTAAGCTGCAGTGCCGACAGGAACATTAAAGCCAGGATAACTGCGAAAGGCATTTTTCTTGAGGAGCTCGAAAAGAATCCTGCACGATTTATGCCTGAAAAAGCTCCCGAACTCGAAAATCCTGTTGAGGTTGATCTCGACAGACCTATGAAAGAGATACTTGCACAGCTTACCAGATATCCTGTCAAAACAAGACTCAGCCTGACGGGTACTCTTATTGTCGCACGCGATATTGCTCATGCCAGGATCAAAAAGATGTTAGATGAAGGCAAACCTATGCCTGAATATTTAAAGAATCACCCGGTTTATTATGCCGGTCCTGCAAAAACACCTGCAGGCATGGTATCGGGAAGTTTCGGTCCCACAACGGCAGGCAGGATGGATAGCTATGTTGGTCTTTTTCAGAGTCTGGGCGGCTCGATGGTAATGCTTGCAAAAGGTAACCGCAACAGGGCAGTAATTGAGTCCTGTAAAAAGTATGGAGGATTCTTTCTCGGATCAGTAGGAGGTCCTGCCGCGGTTCTTGCAGCAGAAAACATCAAATCGGTTGAAGTGGTCGATTTCGAAGATCTGGGTATGGAGGCGATAAGGAAAATCAGGGTTGAGAACATGGCAGCATTCATACTTACGGATGATAAGGGGAATGACTTCTTCGATGAGTATAACA
>DNOQ01000512.1:4509-10257 GCA_003501665.1 Bacteroidales bacterium
ACTATCGAGGCCATAAATAAAATTTATTTCCTTCAGCTCCGAACTGATCTTCCGGGCAATATCAGGTTTAAGCCCGATGCGTATTTTTCGCCCCATGTATGTAATATCAACAACCGGTGCAAGGACTGTATCGTTCCTTACTGTCAGAAGACCATGTCCGGGTGTTGAGCCTGTACTTACCTGGAGCCCGTCATTCATACAGCTCAAAGGGGGCGTTGATCCTGCATAAGAAACAGCTTTGAACTCATCAACACCGGTATTGAAATATTCCCTGGCACGGATACCCATTTTTACACCAATGATCTCAAAAATACCAAGATGACGGTGCATTTCACTTGCAAAAACACCCGATTTCCATTCTTCAACACCATGTTTTTCAATGATCTCATTTACTGACTGGCTGATGTCGTCAAAATAAAATTCCGGATCGAGGGGAAGCTTTTTGATCACCTGGTTTTTTTCAATGGTCTCCCCCTTGACTATTTTAATGGTACTTTTCCTTATCTCCTCCGGATCTGCAGGTGTGCTTTCGGAAATGATACCGGTGACCTTGTTCACAAAAAGTGACGGATAATGAAGAAATACGGGTACCATCTCATCGGTGCCATTAAATGAGAATTTGTGCGATTTAACGGTTTCTTTATTGAAAAATGATGCGATTTTTATTGCATAGGGAGTTTTTATACTTCCCAATGCATTGATAAGTTGATCGTTGTAAAGATCACCCTGCTGAACTGACATGCTCCTGACGATCCTGACCGGTATTTCCTGCTTTAGCATTGCTACAGATGCGTCTTTATCTATCTTATAATTGAATCCGTTCATATATCCTGATCCATCGGTGCTCCAGACTATCTCTTTTACCTGCCGGCCGAAATCAGGAATATTTCTCAGGGCTTTAAGGGCTGTTGTCATGCTTCCAAGACAAATAAAGGAGATCTTTGTCTTTTCAGCTGATATCAGACCGGAAATGATACTGAGATTATCCGGAGCATTATTACCCTCGATGCCATCTTCCTTGCCCCATTCAGTCTGCAATGCAAAAGGAAATTCCTTCATACTGTAACTGCCGTCTGTATCGGTTCCGACAAGGATCCCTTCGTGATATAATGAGTTAAGCAGACTTTTAACCTTTATATAAGCATTCTGAGGCGACAGAGCACCGCCGGAAGTTGTTATTCCCAGAACCCTTACATCGGGTGAAGCCAGAAGCATGGTTATTGCTCTCATATCGTCTATCCCGCCGTCGGTATCGATAATAATATAATGTGACGGTTTCCATGGATGGGAGTGAAGGATTAAGACAGACAGTACAAATACAAATGTTATGATAGTTCTTTTCATTCCATATAATCTTAGTTTGCAAAAATAGTATTTATACCTTTCAGTTTATATGTTGAAAACTGCTGCTATCTATGTACACGAGGTTGTTTAGAAATACTTTTTTAACCGCAAAGTAGCAAAGTTTTACAATTGGTAAATAGCCCTTAGCATTCTTTGCGTAATAACTTTGCGGCCTCTACCGGTTATTAATTCTTCCTTTTTCGACCCATTCCCACAGCAGATCTTCATACCTAAATTCATCTAAAATTTATTTGAGTGAGAAATATTATTGTCCTTTATTGGATTGTATATTTTTTTTATCTTCATCCGCTTATAAATTATAATGATGAAGAAGTTCCTGTTATGGTTCACACCCGGACTTATTTTGGGGATCCTGATAATACTCGGAGGAGGTAAAGTTATAGAAAAAACTTCCACAAATGAATATTGCATGTCGTGCCATATACATCCTGAAGCGGATAATTCGTGGAAGAGATCGGTTCATTATGAGACAAAATCGGGTTTTCGTGTCGGTTGTGCGGAATGTCATCTCCCGCCAAAAGGGGATGGATATCTTTGGGCAAAAGCGACTACGGGATTACGGGATCTCTGGGCTTACTGGACCAAAGATTCGGCATCATTCGACTGGAACGAAAAGGGCAGACTGGAAAATGCAAGGATACACACTTATGAAAGCAGTTGCATCAAATGTCATGAGAATCTTTTTCCTGCCGAATTAAGCAAGGAGGGAGAAGATGCACATCTTTATTACAAACAAACAAAGAAAACACCTGATCTTCACTGCATAAACTGTCATCTGAACGCAGGACATTATATAGAAGGGTATACTCATGGAAGTAACAAGACTTTCGGTACTATTTCATCAGCACCTAAGGAGATTTTCACAGAATCTGCAAAAGTGAATGAATTCGAATCGTTCACCGAGCTGATAACCAATTCATCAGTATCTTTTAACATGGTAGCCATCCCTGGCGGTAAATTCAGGATGGGAAGCTCTCCCAATGAACCATTCAGAAGAGAAGATGAAGGCCCGGTGAGAGAGGTTGAAATAAGTCCTTTCTTCATGGCCGAAGTTGAAGTTACGTGGGATGAATATCTTGCTTTTTATGCCCAGACATCTGCTGAAGGCAGAAGTACCGATACAGAAGGGATAAGATCAAAAAAGGGTGCCGAAACGGATGCAATATCGGGTGCCACACCCCCGTATGGTCAGCCTGATCAGGGATGGGGGATGGGTCAGAGACCCGCAATTTCATTTACTTATCATGCAGCCGAGACCTATTGCAGATGGCTCTCTCAGGTTACCGGAAAAACATATCGTCTTCCCACTGAGGCAGAATGGGAATATGCCTGCAGGGCCGGTACTGAAACTCCGTATTTCTTCCCCGGCGATCCGAATAAATTTGAAAAAACGGGTCTGAAGGCAAAATTATCAAAGAACGATACAACAGTCATTAATTCATATATAATATATAAAGGTAACAGCCCGTCTAAAACCCAGACGTCCGAAAGAGTACGACCCAATCCGTTTGGATTGAAAAACATGCTGGGTAACGTTGCAGAATTCTGTTCCGACTGGTATCAGTCAGATGCATATTCACAGTATCCTGATGGGATTATCACAGACCCGTCAGGACCTGAAACAGGAGAGGAGCATGTTATCAGGGGAGGATCATTCCTGGATATGGCAGGAAGATTAAGAAGCGCGGCCCGTGGTTATACCCGCACGGATGAATGGCTCAAAACCGATCCTCAGATCCCGAAAAGCATCTGGTGGTATTCCGACTGCTTCCATGTGGGATTCAGGGTTGTCTGCGAATTTGACGAAAAAACCGGCAACCGATAAACTGGCAGATCAAATACACAATTCCTCGAAGGTTTTAATAGTTAAATAATATTAATTGCAATTTGATTTTTTGTTTTTTAAATAGATATATTTACATTTGATTACTTTCTTCCGGCTTGATTGTTAGTAATTTTAATCTCTCATAAAATCAATTTTATATGAAAAAATCTAGAATCTCACGACGTGGTTTTTTAGGCACAGCAGCAGTTGGTGCCGCGGGTGTTGTCGCCCCTGTTATAATCACAGGCTGTAGCAGCAAACCGAAAGCTTTTATTCCGGTAGATAATGGTACATGGCTTGATGCTGCACCGGACGGACCGGTTCTCAAAGCCGGTGTTATTGGTTGCGGAGGCCGTGGAAGAGGTGCCGCCATTAATTTTCTTAATGCCGGGCCGAATCTTCAGATTGCGGCTTTAGGCGATACATTCAAGGACCGTGTGGATGAAGCCAGGGCAGCCATTCTCAAGTCAAAGAACCAGGAAGTTCCGGAAGACAAATGCTTTGTCGGTTTTGATGCATTCCAGAAGGTAATTGAATCGGGAGTTGATGTTGTGATCCTTGCAGCACCCCCATTCTTCCGTCCGGAACATCTGGCAGCAGCTGTAGCGGCACGTAAACATATCTTTGCTGAAAAACCTGTTTGTGTTGATCCCGTAGGTGCAAGATCTGTAATGGCAACCGCCCTTAAGGCTAAAGAACTGGGATTGACTATAGTAACAGGAACCCAGCGCCGTCATCAACGTAACTATGTGGCTAACTATAACCAGGTAAAAGCTGGAGCCATCGGTGATATTGTCGGTGGAAATGTATGGTGGAACGGTGGTAAACTTTGGCACCGCGATAATAATCCTTCATGGACCGAAATGGAGTGGATGATACGCGACTGGGTCAACTGGACATGGCTGTCGGGTGACCATATTGTTGAACAACATGTTCATAATCTAGATGTTATGAACTGGTTCACAGGTTCTCATCCGGTAACTGCACACGGAATGGGATCAAGACTGAGGCGCGTTACCGGCGACCAGTATGATAATTTCTCCATTGAATTCATTTTTGAGGACGGCAGAAGATTCCACAGCCAGTGCCGCCAGATTAACGGATGCTGGAACAGCGTTGCTGAAAGATTGCAGGGATCCAAAGGTTCTACAAACTGTATAGATACCATAACCGACCTTGCCGGGAATGAGATCTGGAAATATCAATATCCTCTCGACAGTGAAGGAAAACCGAATGCCAGGGCTATGATGGATCCTTATGTACAGGAGCATATCGATATGGTTACCGCTATCCGGAACAATCAGCCGTTCAATGAACTTGAAAACACTGCTGTATCGACCATGTGTGCGATTATGGGCCGTGTTTCAGCTTATACAGGGAAAGAGACAACATGGGAGGAAATGATGAACTCCGATTTGAAACTTGGTCCTGAGGTATTTGCTTTCGGAAAGGTCAATATTCCGAAAGAAGTACCGATTGCCGGTGAAGCTTATGTGCCTCCGGCACCGGGTCAGGAAAGGCGCAGGAATTGAAATATTGATTAATCTTTTTATTATGAACAACTCACGAAGAGATTTCATAAGAAAAGCCACTGTTTCAGGAGCTGCCGTAATGGCGGCTCCTTCAGTCTTTGGCTTTGGGAAAAGCAATGCTCAGGCAAAAATTGCCGATGCATCTGAACCTTTCAAACTGAAATATGCACCCAGTATGGGAATGTTCCGCCAGCATGCCGGGCAGGATCCCGTCGATCACATAAAATTCTGTTACGATCAGGGATTCAGGGCAATGTTCGATAACGGACTTATTAACCGTCCGGTTGAAGATCAGGTTAAAATTGCAAATGAGATCAACAGGCTTGGAATGGAGTTGGGGCCGTTTGTACTGTATGCCGATTTCGCAGTAACCTCATTTGTCCTTGATAAACCTGAAACGCGTGAAATGCTGGCCAATAAGATGAAGGAAGGGGTGGAGTGCTTTAAAAGAACCGGGGTCAGGTGGGCGCTGGTTGTTCCGGGAAGGTATGATGAAAGGCTTCACAGGGATTATCAGACAGCAAATGTTATCGACAATCTCCGGATNNTGCTGCGACATTGTTGAGCCTGTTGGATTAACCATTGTCCTCGAACCATTGAACACACTGAGAAATCACCCGGGATTATTTCTGACCGGTATACCACAGGCATATTCGATCTGCCGGGCAGTGAACAGGAAGTCCTGTAAAATTGTCAATGATATTTATCATCAGCAGATAACCGAAGGTAATCTGATTCCGAATATTGAAGCTGCCTGGAGTGAAATTGCAGCATTCCATTGCGGTGATAATCCCGGTCGTAATGAACCTACGACAGGAGAGATAAATTACAGGAATGTATTTAAATACATACACAGCAGGAATTATGATGGGGTGATATGTATGGAGCATGGTATCAGCAACCGTGGCACCAAAGAAGGGGAGGCACGTGTAATTCAGGCATACCGTGAATGCGATAATTTCGACGTATAAAATTGCCGATATCCATCCATAATAAACAACCCGTAGAGACGCCCAATTTGGGCGT
>DNOQ01000588.1 GCA_003501665.1 Bacteroidales bacterium
CATTGGATAATTTCCCAAAGCATAAAATCAAAAGTTACATTCAAAAGGAGGTCATTCAAGGTCAGGAAGATCCAGTGCTGGAAAGCATTATCCTGGCTTTCAACCGTCCATCCTTCTTAATCAAGGATAGTAAATTTAATCCTGCACCCAGTGAGACATGGAACTCTATATTATCACCTTATATCAGTAACCTAAGCAAAAATATTTCCTGCGTTGGTCGAATCGAGTTGAAAAACCATGAGTCTCTGGATTGGGTTGGCACAGGATTTCTGGTGAAGGATAGTATAATTTGTACTAACAGACATGTGGCAGAGCATTTTGTCGAGACTACTTCGCCAGGTTACGAATGGAAAATAAACAGTAAAAGCAAAACAGTAAAAGCCAGAATTGACTTCCTGGAGGAATATACAGTTGACTCGGAAAAAGAAATTGAGCTTGTTAAAGCATTGTATATTGAGCCAGCTCCTGGACCAGATATTGCATTGTTCAGGGTTAATCTTGATGAAAACATCGAACCACTCGAACTCAATACTGATTCCTCAGTAGACGATGTTATTGTTACAATCGGTTATCCCTGGAAAGATTCTCGGGTATCTACAAGGATTGAGCAGGTGATGAAGAGGATTTTCGGAGATATCTATGATGTTAAACGAATAGCGCCCGGAAAAATAGTGAGCACAGATAGCGATAAGATCCATCATGATTGCACAACATTAGGGGGGAATTCTGGGTCAGCAGTAATCGATGTTGAAACAGGGAAAGTAGTAGGGTTACATTGTGAAGGAGGTATTTATTATAACAATGCCATTTCATCGAAAATAATCTTAAATCGATTGAGCAAAATTTAAACGGCCTGGTTGGGAAAACCAGTGCCCATGACCACCTTTCGACGTAATATATTGACCATCCATTTCCGGAAATAAATCAGTGATGTAGAAATAATTAGGCAAATTTTTTCTGACAGGCTAGATGTGGTCAATACTCTCGAATTTTGTACCCATACCGGAAAAATAATTAATGATTTGGATTTTTATGAATAGACACTTATTAGGATACCTATAAATTCCGATAAATCATATCTAACTGTTCTACTGTGACTTACATCTTCTCATTCGATTCCCCTTATCTCCACAAGTATCAATGAGTTACGAAAACGGAGTCCTGTAAATCAATGGTTTACAGGACTCTCTTTTTCCCCATTCTTCACTATGTACACCGGAGTACACCTTCTTGGTGGCTTATTCGGTGTCCTTTTTTGCAAAATGAATTTGGGACACCGGATAAGCTATGAAATACTGGTATTCAATCTGCCAATATTTTAGAACAAACCTGAGAATATCAAATATTTTAAGTTATAATGGCCTTTATGAAAGATTTAAAATCAGGGTAATTTTCAGCAATTCCATAAACTTCACATTCCCTGCAGTTAGTGTTCTTGCAGAGAGTCCCCTTTTCAGATGCTTCCCAGCAGGGATAAGTAACACTCAGGAAAGCCTGGCATGATTCGCGCTCCTTCTCAGAGCAATGCCGGACAGCCCAGCAAGGAATAAGAGCAAGTAAAGTCCTGATCCCTGCAATATTTAAGCCATCTTCAGTAAGTAATTTATTAATATATTTTAGTCTCAAAATGTCCAATTGAGAAAATAGATTCCGGCTCGATTTTTTTTTGAATGGAATAACCAATCCTTTATCAATGTATTGCCTTATTGAATGAACAGGGATCCCCGAAAGGTCTGCCGTAACACTCAGGGTATACACCGGAGTGGTGCTTGCAATTGAGTTATTTTCCATGATTTTGAATAATTCTCAAATTATTTCCCACCTAAATATAGAATATTCTGTTGCCTTTTGAAAATCAAATCTTTACATCTCCTGAACTACTTTTCCTGGTTAACGCACTAAGTTACAGTAACCTGAATACCATCTTTCAACTATAAATAAAGAATAATTACCCGCTAATTATATTGTTAATTTAATAACAGTCTGATTTTCATAAAATTATTATTATAAAACGCACCATGTTGTAGAAAATAAAAATATACATTTACAAATATATGATTTTACTAGTACATATTTTGTGCATCCTTTAATGTTTTATATATGTATTCGTAATCTCTCCAGACTATATTTTTTCTGCAAATAATCGTATTAAGGAAGTATCCGAAAATCCTTAAACAGAGTAGGAAAACAAAAGTCAAACTTAACCATCATGAAAAAAGCAATTTGTTTTAGTTTGGTGGCATGCCTTATTGTACTGGGATGCTCCAAATCAGATGATTTTACGGTTAATCCGGATGAAAATCAGTTGAAATCGGCAAGAACCGCATCGCCTATTACCCCATGGGCGCAGGGGATTCCTGCAGTTTGGGATAATAATAGTCTGCTGCAAACATCATTATGGCTTCCACCTTCATTAGGACCAGCATTGCCAAATTACAGCTTTGCTCAATTTCCGCATTATGACTTTTCTCCTTATTACCTAAACGGAGAGACTGAGTATAATCCGGCTAATTATGATGTGATGACTCATTTTGGGTATATCAGCCCGGAAGCTGTTAGCGGAGCTGTTGTTGAATTTACATTCCCGCATATTCAATATTTTCTACCACATATTAATAACGTAAATCAACAGAGGATTTATACCGTCAATAATGTAAATAGTACTACGGTGATAACATGTACTACAAATCTGGTCGCGGGTATGAATCCAATGTTTTGTTTTTTAGTAAAAGTAGATTGCGGTAAGGGTAAAAGCGGTTATACAACTTTTTGGACAGATATGAAAGTAAACGGAGTATCGGTTAAAGGAACAATTAAGAATAAGGTTTTCGCCTGCATATAAGACACTTGGCTCTATTCTTAATAAGGCTGGCAGCAAGAAAAGCCCCGGATAAGTGATTATCCGGGGCTTTTCAATTCCTTTTGGGACGCAGAGAACAATCTTTGGGACGTATAGCAAAGTCCATTACAGAATATAGGTCGAATTTTGTGAAAAGACTTAGCTATAACTAAAACCATTCAGTTATGAAAACAAAGACATTAATTATGGTGTGCTTTCTGATAGGCATAGGACTGACTCAGCTTTCAGCACAAAACGGCAAGAGCGGAAAAGTTGCATTTCCATCATTTATGGAATGGGACGGGTATTATATGGATTTACCTGTAGAATGTGATAAAACTAACCTTGATAGGTTAGTTGGCTTAGTATACATTCATGTAGTACGATTCTGGATAGGGGAAATCTTTGCAGGGGAAATTGCGTGGTTTAAAGGTGAAGTTACGAGTGCAAAGACGGGTGAAGTTTTCACCGTAAAAGACCATTTTAAATATGACGCTATTGCTAATCCATACATTGGTTCTGGACATTGTACTCTCAATGGAAGTAGTGGCTCTCGCTATCTTCTTTTCTATGACTACAATATTGATGGTACATATATCTTTACTAAAGTTAAATGTAACTAATGCGATAAATCTAAAGCGACAATACTTTGTAAATTGCCCTCGGATCTCCGGGGGCTTTTTCTTGCAGCCAGACATAAGGAAGTGCCGCACACATAACCCATTACCAACATTGCACTTCTCCAGGCTTCTAAGACACTTTAGCGATGAAGGTGGGCACGTTGAACTCGGCAAGCCAGTATCTTAAGTGTATAATCGAAGAATATATAAATGACTCTTATCCTGATAATCAAGCACATTGAGCATCTTCCATTATCTGTGATAGTATCAAATGATACTATCACAGATATCACTGAAATGCATTCGCGGAAGCGCTATTTCAGCCTGATGAAATTATCGAGCAGGCCCAGGTAGAGGCGATCTTCACCTGGTAAATCCATCTTATAGACGGAACATAAATAATAGTCAGTCCTGACTGTACCCATACCCGCCAGCGAAGCGGCAGGACCAGACAATATTCTTTTAAGGTCACCTGACAGTGTTTCATCTCCGTCAGCCTGCTCCCGGATTTTATCCTTCAGGTACGAGGTGAACTGCGGCTCAGAGGGGTTGGTGGCATAGAGAAGTGCAACTACGAGAATAAGTATTATCCACCCATAGGGAAATCTCCGTGATCTTTTTGCTGAACTCATAACAGTGAAATTCTAATAATGATTTTTCGTCGTAACAGATTAAGGTCAAAAATACGATGTAAACATATCTTAGACAAATGGATTGGGACACAGAGAACAATCTGTGGGACACAGAGGTTTTTAAATGGCCCCTGATGCAGCACACCCCAAAAGAAAAGGTCTTTCAACTGTAAACCTTTTCGTTCATTCACCCATATTGCTTGCAACACTGATTCAACAGGGACAATGCCGTACTAATTTTAATCTATACTTCAATGAAAACTTCCGGGACCAAGAGATTTTTTGCCACATCAATTGCTATAATGCTGTTATCTGCACAATTTACTAATGCTCAATCAATTGAGGGCGACTGGCATGGCATAGCAGACCTTCAGGGTATCAAATTACGACTTTCGGTACATGTCACCTCGACTGACGGTGGTTATGCCTCCACCTGGGACAGTCCTGACCAGGGTGCTTTCGGGATCCCCTCCACCACTACGGAGTTCATTTATCCCGAGTTCGAATTTACCCATGCCGGGGCAGGACTGAAATACAAAGGCCAGGTAGACCCGTCATACACGCTCATTGAGGGTTTTCTTGAACAGGGAGGCCGGAAGTTCAGGATACTCTTTGGCAGGGATCCGATTGACCCCCTTCCCGGCAGCACCGCTGCAATGAGGAGAAATTATGACAAGCAGGAGACTTATATTACCATGCGCGACAGTGTCAGGCTCTTCACATCGATATACACCCCGAAGGACACCTCGGTTACCCACCCTATACTTATCATCAGGACACCTTACAACAGTGAGCCGTCAGGACCGGACAACTTCAATTACTTCGTGCAGCTTTATTCGAGGTACATAGATCAAGGGTATATCATGGTCTTTCAGGATGTGAGGGGCAAGTATATGAGTGAAGGTGTCTTTGAAAACATGCGGCCATATATCCCGGAGAAAAAGAGCAGCCTCGACACTGATGAAACAACCGACACGTGGGACATTGTTGACTGGCTGATAAAAAACGTGCCCAACAACAACGGCAGGGTGGGTATCTTCGGGATCTCCTATCCCGGGTTTTATGCAACAATGGGTATCATCGATGCCCATCCGGCGGTCAGGGCTGTCTCACCGCAGGCACCTGCCACATCGTGGTTCCTGGGTGACGACTTCCATCACAACGGGGCATTCTTCATGATGGACTGTTTCAATTTCTTTTACAGCTTTGGACAACCCCGCAAGGGGCTTTCAAGAGTGGGTAATCCGTCATTCAAATGGCCCGTAGAGGACAACTACGAATTTTTCATATCTGTGGGTGCCATAAGGAACCTGGCTCCGCTCTATCTTGGTGACAGTATCAAATTCTGGAATGATGCATTTGCCCATCCCGACTACGACTGGTTTTGGCAGGAGCGAGACCCGCGTCAGCATCTCACTGATGTGACCCCGGCCGTGCTCACCGTTGGCGGGTGGTTTGACGCTGAAGATCTGTACGGAGCCCTGAAGACATACGAAGCCATTGAAAATCAGAACACCTCATCAACAGCCAATAGCCTGGTGATGGGTCCATGGTCACACGGGCAGTGGGCTACCGGCAATGCTACCAATCTTGGCAACGCATACTGGGGAATGGATGCCAATGTAGAATTTCACGAGCTCGAGGAGAGGTTCTTCAATTACCACCTTAAGGGAGAGGGGTCCCCGGAATTTGCCGAGGCTACAATATTTGTAACAGGATCTAATGAGTGGAGGAGTTTTGATGCCTGGCCGCCAAAGAATATTACTGAGACAAAGCTCTGGTTTCATCCGGGGGAGAAAGCATCGTTCACCCCTCCGACGACCAGGAAGAGTTTTGATGAATATGTCTCCGATCCGATGAACCCGGTACCCTATACTGAGGATGTTCATAAAAAGAGGACTCAGGAGTATATGACCGATGACCAGAGGTTTGCCTCAAGGCGGCCCGATGTCATGGTTTATCAGACCGATATCCTTGATGAGGATATTACCATGACAGGTCCGGTTGTGGCAGATCTCTTCGTCTCAACCACCGGCACCGATGCAGACTTTGTCGTCAAACTGATCGATGTCTTTCCTTCCGATATGAAGGCAAGGGAAGAGGAAGAAGTCAGTGTGCCGCTCGGCGGTTACCAGATGCTTGTTCGCGGCGAGGTATTCCGCGGCAGGTACCGCAACAGCTTCGAGAAACCCGAGCCGTTCGTCCCGGGCCGGGTGACAGAAGTGAAGTATGAGATTCCCGACGTGGCCCATACCTTTAGGAAAGGGCACCGTATCATGATTCAGGTGCAGAGCTCGTGGTTCCCACTTGTTGACAGAAACCCGCAAAAGTTCGTAAATATCTATGAGTGTACTGAGAGTGATTTCCAGAAGGCTACGCACCGGATCTACCATAATGCAAAACATCCTTCCCATATCATCGTAAATGTGCTGCAGCAGCCCTGACAGGAAAATCAAGAGATCTTGCTACCCAGGTATGCGGGGAGGAGATTGAATTAAATACAACTCCTTACGTCAAATCCCTCTGCGACATCTCCACCAGTTTAGGTACATAACGGGGATCCTCGGCATACGGTATGCACTTGAGGAAAACCAGGTAAAAGTCACTGTCAATCTCGCCTTCCAGCTTGTATCCCCTCGACAGGTAATACTTCTGCCACAGGGCATAGTCAATCACGGAATCAGACCAGTGGTCATACCTCGCATGTTGCTTGTAAATGCCGGTAGCTACCGTTGGCCTGCGGCTCGGGAATCTCATCCCAAACAGGTTGTTCGCGCTAAGAAAAATATCCGATTTAAAATAGCCCGTTTCAAGGCGCGACTGTAATATGGCTATATCCGGATAGAGCACCCCTTCATATTCGAGGCATTTTTTCAGCAGCTCTTCGCTGAATGGCTCATGCCTTATCAGATAATAGAAGAGTGACTTTTCAGACTGGTATTTCATCTCCCCTGTCATTACAGGGCTTCCTCCCGGAACCAGATAAGTGTTCAGCAGAAAGAACATACCCAGCAGTATGACACGAGCGGCAGAACCGCCCGAAACCGGATTTAGTTTGAAATCCCGGATAAAAATCCAGAATCCGGAAATAACTTTTAAACCCGAAGAAATCTGTTCAATTGTCTTCATGGCTGTTCGATTTGACTAACGGGTCAAAGTTACTTCATAACTCCTCACAGCGCAAGAGCGCGATGACTGATTAGTGTGATTTTGAGGACTTTACGGAATTCCTTAATCAAATATATACGATGGTTCACTGACTAATGTAACCGACTGACAACCGGAATGACAGGCTTCGTCAAAAAGAGATCAATTTTTACGGAGAATCAATGCGGTGATAGAGTTTTTAGTACAGAAACCAGCCTAAATTATTCATTATACGAGCATTAGATTTGCACAACATCCAATGCTCAAGAATCACTGATTTTGATAAAAGGAAGTTTATGGAGGATAAGAATTTTTCAGATTTTAACCTGTAAGCTGCCTACTCTCTCCGGAACCTGACCC
>DNOQ01000238.1:0-16234 GCA_003501665.1 Bacteroidales bacterium
CGGCAACGAAGCTTTCCTTTGATATATTCCACATAAAGGAGGCTCCACCAAAGTTACCCCATTTATTATCCTTTGAAAGACCACTGAAAGCATCACGACGGAAACTTCCCTCGATGTAATACTTCCTGTCCCAGTTTATATTAACGCGACTAAAATAGGATGCATAATAATTCTCACCATAACCTCCTGAGGGTACGCCATAAGCGGTTGTCCATGCTCCGGCAAAAGTTTCAAAGAAATCGTCAGAGACGGATGTTTTTGATGCATCCCAGTTTCTGCCAACCGTTCTCTGATATTCCAGTCCTCCAAGCAGACCAATATTCAGTCTTTCCATCAGGGTCGTGTTGTAATTTGCAGTATTGGTCCACGTCCATCTTTTATCCTTACCGGTCCAGTTATAAGCATAACCTCCATAGGAATAACCATCACCACCGACAGGATGCCAGAAAGTTGTCGTCTCTCTTGCAAGGTTATCCATCCCGTAGACGGTCTTAAGTGTCATTCCTTTTACGGGTGTAATACTTCCTGAAAGTGTTGCAAGTAACCTGTCAGATTCTGTAGTATGCTTATTTGTTTCGAATATCTGCCCCGGATTATGATAACCAAGTCCCGCAGCCAGTCCGGTTCCCATTCCGCCTATAGTGCCTGCATAAAGATTATATGAGCCGTCGTTAAGGAAGGGAGCAACGATCGGAGGAAGAACGAAAGCAAGTCGGGCTGCACCTGATGTGGAAAAGTTAGAACCTGTATTAGGTGATTCCGTATAACCATTCGTATAGGCAATATTTGCACCTATTGTAATATACTTGTTGATCTTATGATCAACATTCATCCTTGCATTTCTTCTGTTATAGAAGTTCTTCTTGACCATTCCTTCCTGGTCCGTGTAACCGACAGAAAGGAAATATGATGTACTTGGTGATGAACCTGATATTGTTAATGCATGACTTTGCTGGAAACCTTTCTGATATACAAAGTCTGCCCAGTTGGTGTCAATAGGTTTGCCGCTGGCATCATTTACCTGTTTATAAACAGTAGTTAAACCGGCATTTGCGTTTGCCAGGTTCTTGTGAGCAATGTACTGTTGGCCATTCATCACGTCAAAAAGTCTGAATGGTTCGGTCCATCCCGTAAAACCGTCGTAAGTAACTTTTGTTCTGGCTCCCGATCCGCGTTTTGTGGTTATCAGGATAACTCCGTTTGCAGCTCTTGAACCAAAGAGGGCGGTTGCCGATGCATCCTTCAGGATCTCCATTGATTCAATATCTGAGGGATTGACATCTGCCAGAGAATTCTGAATGGCTGTACCACCGATATTACCTGTAAAAACAGGAACACCATCAACAACTACAAGGGGGTTTGAACTGGATGTGATCGAGTTAAAACCCCTGATACGGATAACCGGAGGGTTGTTAAGCACACCGTTGGGCATCGTAATTGACACCCCGGCAGCCTTCCCCTGAAGTGCCTGGTCAAAACTCTGTACCGGGACTTTTCTGATCTCATCGCCTTTCACGGTGGATACAGCGCCTGCTATATCTCTTTTCTGGGCTGTACCGTATGCCACAACAACAACCTCATCGACGTTGTAAAGGTCCTGCCGCAGAACTACATTTATTGTTGTTCTGCCCTGAACAGGCTCCTCATGTGTTACAAAGCCGATAAAGCTGAATATAAGGGACTGTGCTCCGCTAGGAACAGAAAGGACATATCTCCCGTCTGAACCGCTGATCGTGCCGATCGTCGTCCCCTTAACAGTAATATTAACACCGGGTAACGGCAGACCGTCCTCTGAGCCGGTCACAGTTCCCGAGATCTGTACCGTCTGAGCTAATACAAGAGTACCTGTTATTAGCAGCAGTGAAAAAAACATCAGGAATCGTTTCATAAATAAAAGTTTAGGTTATTAGAAATAATCGCGCCGCAAATATATCTATATTTTTAATATATCCATATCATGCATGTTTTTTTTTGATCAAATCAACTTATTTTTCATATATTAAACATCATTTTCAGAGGTACTTGGAGGATTTATACCCTGAATTAAAATCACAGAAACCTGTTCAAATAAAAAGGATTGTCCGAAAAGACAACCCTTTTTATTTAACTTTTGAGGATTATTTTATCAAAGCTCATTCTGTATCATTTGAGGATTAGCATCAATTTCCTGTTTTGGTATCAGGAACACAAAATTCTTATCTCCTGCAGGAAAATAGCCGGCAGCGTTCCACAGTGATGTTGTATGGCCAAGATTCTCCCTGTTAAGATCGAGATTCAGACGCTTAAGATCAAAAAAGCGTGACCCTTCGCCCCATAGTTCACATCTGCGTTGCATGAGTATGTCCTGGATCAGATCATTACCGGTTAATACACTTTTTACATATGAGGGATCTCTCTGGGAAACCAGGTTGAATAATACCGTCTGAGCCTCGTCATCTCTTCCACCCTGGCGGGCTATAGCCTCGGCTTCAATAACAAACATCTCTGCGGCTCTCATATACAAATAGTCATTGGTCCAGTTTGACTGACCGGTTGCCTCGTAACCGCCATTCCCTGTAAATTTCTTACCGACTCTTGGTTTCCCTGCGATAGTCTTAAATACTTTTTTCCGTTCGTCAGTTGCACTCATATAGTCATAGACCACCGTGCTCATTAGTTTATGATTCCCCAGGGTGGCATATCCTCCGAAATAGGGGTCTATATGTGAAAAACAGGAAGCATAGCTAGTCTGCTGCTCGGTAATAAGAATTGCACCCCACATCCATTCACTGTTATCAGCCTTGTTCCATCCATAGCCGTACTTTGTGGCCGGAACCAACGAATGGCCGGTACGTGCAGTCTTTGCCATCGTTTCAGCAGTTGAATACTGACCTGTGGTCAATGCTACCCGTGCCTTTAAACCCTGAGCCACTCTGATATTGATCTCAGATACATTCACCCGGGAATAATTTGAGGCTGTGAAAAGGCTGATAGCTTCATCAAGATCTGCGTTAATCCGTGTATAAACCTCAGCTACTGTTGATCTCGCCTTACCTTCCTGTGTAGGTTCAGTATAAACAGGAATGCCCTGATGTGAGTTAGTTCCTCCGATATCATATCTCAGTGCATATAACTGAACAAGCTGGTAGAAGCTGAATGCCCTGTATGTAAGGGCATTTGCCTTTATAAACTGTACACGAGCGGGATTAAGGGCAGCATCTGAGGCATTGTCGATGTTTGCCAGAATGATATTGGCATTATCAACAATATCATAATAATAAGACCAGACCCATTCCAGGTCACCTGAATTAATGTTCCTGTGTTCGATATATTGATACCATGATACAAACCAGCCATACCCTCGTTCACTCTGGTATAAGTCTTCCCCAAGCAGGTCAATAACTAAATCAACCGCTCTTTGTCCATATCTGCCATGTGTTCCATAGAATGCATATGTCGATCTGTGTATGCCGTGCAGAAGAGTATGATTACCGCCAACTGTTGAAAGCAGATCTTTTTCTGCCAGACTCGAAGTCGGGACCCTTTCAAGGTATTCTTTTTCACATCCTGCCAAAAAAAACAGAAGGATGAATATATTAAGGAATAATAACTTTTTCATTTTTATCTAGGATTAGAATGTTAAATTGATTCCGACACTTATTATTCTGCTTGGTACATAAGTAAAATCAGCAGTTCCTGCAAATGATTGCTGAGGATCCATTCCCTTCCGGTTACATATCAATCCCAGGTTATCACCTGATATAAAGACATTTAATACCGACATATCAAGCTTTTGCGATATGGATACAGGAATCCTGTACGATAATGTGACATTTCTCAGCGACATATAGCTTGCATCGATCAGGTAACGTGAAGAGGCAGCGGTAGCTGCCGTATAGTTGTTCTGCAGACGCGGCACATCAGTATTATCTCCTTTTTTTTGCCAGCGTTTCAGTATATCTGTCGACCAGTTTGATCCGAAGGCACCGGCATGCATCAACGAAGCCCAGTTAGAATCATACATATCACCTCCGAGTGAATAGGTAATAAGAGCGGAGAGTTCAAATCCTTTTACTGAAATGGTATTGGTAATACCTCCGTACAAATCAGGAATTGAAGAACCAACATAGTAATAACTTGCGGCATTCTGGTCCTTGGTCGTTTCACGGCCGGTAACTTCATCATTTTCATCCTTAATGTCTTTGTAAAACAAAGCACTTCCGTCATCCGGATCAACCCCGGCATATTCCCTTAACCAGAAATCATAAATTGAGTGTCCTTCGGATAATTTTTTGGTTCCTGAAATTATTTCCTGGGGCTTTCCATCTGTCCCGAGTGGCATTTTTGTTATTTTATTTGTGTAGGAGGTGGCATTCAGTTCAATGTTCCATCTGAGAAGATTCCCTTTAAGAACATTTATACCCAAAGTAGCTTCAATCCCTTTATTACTCATTGAACCTATATTCTGCCAGTTTGATGAAATACCAGTTGACTGAGGCAAAGGCACGCTGAACAACAGGTTACTGGAGTTACGGATAAAATACTCAACGGTTCCTGTTATCCGGTCTAATAAACTAAAATCAATTCCCACATTGAGATTTGAGTTCTTTTCCCATTGAAGTTTTTTGTTTTCAAGCTGTGAATGCAATGCACCGTTATAGTTGCCGTTGTTTCTTCCGGAAATTGAGAAAAGACTCTGCCATCCGTAATAATTTCCTATATCATCATTACCCTGTTCGCCAAATGATGCTTTAAGTTTCAGATCATTGATCCAGGGGAGGTTTTTCATAAAGTTCTCCTGGGTTATTCTCCATGATCCTCCCAGCGACCAGAAATTACCCCATCTTACATCCGAATAGAACCTTGATGAGCCATCTGTACGGAAAGAACCTGATATGTAATACTTGTCAGCGAAATTGTAATCTCCCCGGAAAAGATACCCTTCAATTGAGTACTCATCGGTATATGAGCTGTTTGATTCTGCAACAGAAGCGGCAACTAGCTCGGTTGTCGGTATAGTAAAACCGGTCCTGGTTGCATACACATTCGACCACGTATAGAGATAGTTTTCGTGTCCGGCCAGTAATGATACTCTGTGTGAACCGAACATTTTGTTCCAGGTAAGAATTTCATTCAATGTGTAAGAAATTACTTTTCTGTACTCTTTTGTTGAACGCCCTTTAACTGCCTCTGCATCGGCGTACAGATAGTTCTGATAAGTTGTAAGGAAATAATTTGAAAGGTCGGTATTATAGGAAACCCTGAATTTAAAATCTTTCAGGAAGGTGATCTCTGTACCCAGCCTGGCTGAAAAGTTATTCAGGGCTGTTGATCTTTCATCAAGCGGCAGGGTAAGCATCAGGTTTGAGTTGGGGGCATAAGGCCGTGTGTGCCCGGCCCACTTATAAATACTCGATCCGCCACCCAGGTCAAACATTCTGTTCCCGTTGCCATCCAGAATTATTTCACCATTAGCATCTCTTTGCCATATAGGATAAATCGGGCCCATCATCCTGCCATAATAAAAAGGATTTGTTGTATAAGTACCAGTAGCAAGGAATCCTTTTTGTTTGGATGTTCCTCCCGATAGAGTGGCATCCATTTTAAGCCACTTTTTTACCTGTGATTCTGCACCGACTCTGCCGGTAAGACGTTTAAAATCTGACCATTTTACCATACCTTCTTCATTCAGGCTTGCAACCGAGGCATAATACTTGCTTTTATCATTACCCCCGCTCAGTGAAAGATTATAATCCTGCCGTATCCCGGTCCGTGCAAGGTTCTCATTCCAGTCGTCATAATAGAGAAGGTTTGCATTAGGATTAAGCTTTCCATCAAGGCCTACCAGCTGATCATTGGCAACATTGTAACTGTTATAGCCTCCAAGTTTATTTACTATCCCGCTGGAGGTATTTCCACTGGCAGTTGAAGCTGCGTTCTCAGGCGTAAATTTGCTTGCAATAACCAGAGCGTTACGCCATCCTTCCCACATAAGTTCATAATAATCCCGGACATTAACCCTGTCATACTCGGGAATTGCCCTGTTGACTGTTCCAACGGACGCTTTGAAATTTATTACCGACTGTCCGGCAGCACCTTTTTTTGTGGTGATGATGATAACACCGTTTGCACCACGTGCTCCATACAAAGCCGCGGAAGTAGCATCCTTCAGGACAGATATGGATTCTATATCGTTGGTATTTATAGAATTAAGATCTCCGTCGAAAGGTGCACCATCCACAACATAAAGCGGATTACTTGAAGCATTTACGGAACCAATTCCCCTGATGCGGATATTTGCACTGGCGCCCGGTTGTCCTATACCCCCGGTTACCTGTACTCCCGCTGCCACACCTTCAAGGGCTTTTGCAGCTGAAGCTGTCTGTATTTTTACTATCTGGTCGGCTTTAACAACTTCGGCAGAGCCGGTATAGGCAGTCCTGGTTGCTGTACCATAAGCAATAACAACTACTTCATCAACTGCAACAAGATCTGTTGCAAGTTCAATATTAATTGTTGTCCTGCCCTCAATAAGTACCTCCTGGTCGACCATTCCGATAAATGAAAAAACCAGAGTTGTTGCATTTAGCGGAACCGCTAACTGATATCTGCCGTCTGGTCCGGTTATGGCACCTATTGTGGTTCCCTTTACCGTAACATTAGCTCCCGGAATGGGTGATCCATCTTCCCGGGCTGTTACAATACCCGATATCTGTCGGGTCTGCGCTATAATAACAGATCCTGTTATCAGCAACAGTGACAAAAACAGAATGATTTTTTTCATACTAACGAGGGTTTACAGAAATGATTTTATGCTAAGTTATTCAATAATTTAAAATGATAATTGTCATTTATAATTTTTTTGACCAACGTGAATCTTTTACAATTCTATTCCGGAAACTGCCTCATTCAGAATATGTTCCTGCAACAGAACAGCCGACTCCTCAATCTCCTTTCCCTTTGTCAGAATCTCATCAATGAAAACTTTGTCTTCCACTCCTGATACATTTATTTTTATATTAAGACGGGCTCCTTGTATACAGGCCAGCAAAGCCAGTGCACCAACTGCAGCATCAGTAACAGATGAAGGATTACCATTCTTAACCATATGTTGTATTACGGCGAAACCTGAATAAGCTGTCTCCATAACCTTAAACGGAACCAGGATTGCTTCCTTGTAAGCATTCTGAATTGCCTCATTCCTCAATCTTTTCTCTTCGGCATTTGATTTCGGCATTCTCCTCGCTGTAATTATTTTATTGAATGCTTCCGTATCAGCATCAACAAGATCAAGCAACCTGTTCTGAATTTCTTTACCCTTCACAGCCCAGTCGGAAAACTCTTTCCACCTGTCGTCCCACTCCTTTTTATGCCCCGACAGATTGGCAACCATTGTGCCAAGTGCGACACCAAGGGCCCCTATATATGCTGATACCGATCCACCACCGGGAGCGACTGATTCAGATGCTGTTTCATCCATAAATTGTTTGAGGCTCATCGCGATAAGTTTCTGCCGTTTTGTTTTTTCCATAACATATTCAATTATTTTTTCATCCGGCATGAACGGACGTAATTCATTTAAGCCCATCGATTTAACTGCAATTTTAATCAGCTCTTCATCCGACACTCCGGCTGAACGCTGTTGTTTCTCAAGGAAATATCTTCCCGCCCCAAGAAGAGATTTCAAAGGAATCAGGCCTACAAGCTCCGATCCGGTCACCCTCACACCCCGTTCATCCGCTTTCCGGCATACTTCATCAAACGCGATATGAACGGGAGTAACAGAAATATCCGTTAGATTCATTGATATCTGAGCTATTCCATATTCCTCAATATACCATCCTATTGCCTTTACACATTTAAGAGTTCCCGGGATATTTATTTTTTCTCCGTGTTCATTTAAAATATCCCTGCCTTTCTCCCGTACATCAAAAGCAATTGCATTGGCGCGCCTTGTGGAGGTTGTATTAAGGTTAACATTAAATGCCACCAGGAAATCCCTTGCTCCTACAGCTGTCGCGCCGGATCTTACATTAAAAAAAGCCGGTCCAAAATCAGGTTTCCATTCCGGATCTGCCAGCTTCTTTTCAAGTCCTTCATATTCTCCTGCCCTGCAATCAGCAAGGTTTTTTCTTTTTTCTTCATATGCTGCCTTTTCATAGCAGTAAACCGGTATATGAAGTTCATTGCCGATCCTCTCTGCAACTTTCCGTGCAATTTCAACAGTCTCTTCCATTGTGATGCCCGATACCGGGATGAACGGACATACATCTGTTGCGCCCATACGGGGGTGTTCACCTTTGTGTTTTGACATATCGATAACTTCCGATGCTTTCATTACTGCGAGGAATGCGGCTTCCGATACCGAATCAGGATCTCCGACAAAGGTGACCACTGTGCGGTTGGTATTTTTTCCTGGATCAACATTAAGCAATTTGATCCCTTCCACTGATTCAATTGCATCGGTTATCTGTTTTATAACCATCATATCCCGTCCCTCACTGAAATTGGGGACACATTCAAGAATTTGGTTATTCATCACGTTGGTATTTCTTTAGTTACCTGGTGCCTGTCGTTACAACCCCCTGTTGCCCCCCTTCCGGTGGGGATGGCGGGTTGTTTATAATATTACCCTTCAATATCACCGTCTCAATCAGGTCGCTGCCATATGCATACGGCATAAATTCGTAAGACGGTATCTCTTTTGTAATGAACACATTAGCTGCTTTACCGCGGGCTATTGAACCATGTGTTTCCGATAATCCCATCGCGTAAGCCGAATTTATTGTAACCGCATTAATTGCTTCCTCAGGCATCATTTTAAGCCTGATACATCCCAGCGACATAACCAGCTTCATGTTGCCGGAGGGAGATGAGCCGGGATTATAATCAGAAGCCATGGCTACAGGCAATCCGGCATCAATCATTTTCCTCGCCGGAGGATCCGGCAATCCGAGAAAAAGGGCCGAACCGGGAAGGAAGGTAGGCATAGTCTCTGTACCGGCAAGGGCGTCAATCTCTTCATCACCGCTCCTCTCAAGATGATCGACCGATAAAGCTCCATATCTGACACCTGTCTGTACCCCTCCCGAAAATTCCAGTTCATTAGCATGAATTTTTGGTTTCAATCCATATTTTAAACCCGCAGCAAGAATCATTTCAGTTTCTTCGACGGTAAAGAATCCCTTATCACAAAATACATCAATGAAATCAGCCAGTTTCTCCGAAGTAACCACAGGGATCATCTCATTAATAATCAAATCGATATATTTCTGCCTGTTCAATCTGTACTCTTCAGGCACTGCATGGGCTCCAAGGAATGTTGCTCGTACTTCAATCAATGAGGTTTCCCGTATTCGCTTAATTACCCTGAGCATCTTAAGTTCATCGGCAGTGGTAAGACCATATCCGCTTTTTATTTCAACGGCTCCTGTCCCCATGGCAATTATTTCATTTATCCGGACCATAGACTGCTGATAAAGATCATCTTCTGATGTTTCCCTAAGTTTTCTGGCCGAATTGAGTATCCCTCCTCCCCTTGCAGCAATTTCCTCGTATGACAAACCCCTTATTCTATCAGCAAATTCCTGTTCCCTGCTGCCTGCATAGACAAGGTGTGTATGCGGGTCACAGAATGAAGGGAATACCATTTTCCCCGTAGCATCAATTACGTCGAAGTTGCTCTCGGAGATCTGATATGCTGCGGGGTATTCGTTCATCGGACCGTAATCGCTTATCTTATCATCCTGAATAAACAGGAATGCATCGGAAATTATGTTCAGTTTCGACATATCTTTCCCGCATATTTTCATCCTTGGCTGATCCCCGGTCTGAATAAGGCACTTTATATTCTTTATAAGCAATCCCATATACGATTAATTGAACATTGAGGATTCCAGGTTTCAGGTTCAAGGCTTTGCCAGCCAAATCCGCCAACTGGCGGAGAAGGCTGGTTCCAGGTTCAAAAATCAATCTGAAACATCGGGCATGAAACCTGGAACATGAAACCTTGAACTTTTGTCCGAAGGTAGCAATTATTAAAAAAATTGATAATGATTTCAGGTTTTCTTTATCTTTAGCGACGCGAACTAAAACCATGCTCTATGAAGAAAACTCTTTTGACTCTGATGATTGCATCTGTTGCATTTTCATCCTTTGCCCAGGAAAACAAAACTAAAACCGGGTGGAAATTCGGAGGTGCATTACCTGCTGTTACTTATGACTCCAACCTGGGATTCCAGTACGGAGCCCTGGTTGATTTTTTTAACTACGGTGATCCCGGCGTTTTTCCAAAATTTCTCGATCATACATATACCGAGATCTCCCGTTTCACAAAAGGAAGCGGTATCTACAGGATGATGTTTGAATCCTTTCACCTGATACCCGGTGTTCATTTAACAAGCGATCTAAGTTATTTACCGGACCAGGCATATCACTTTTACGGATTTAACGGATATGAAAGTATTTTCAACAAAGACTGGATGGATGATGAATCATCAGATTACAGGACAATGATGTTTTACCGTTTTAAGAGGAACCAGTTCAGGTTCAAGAATGATTTCGAGGGTAAATTATCAGGTGAACATATAATGTGGAATGCCGGTTTTGCTTTCCAGAATTTCATGAACAGTTCGGTTGACATCGACAAGCTTAATAAAGGTAAAGATGAAACATTACCATCCGTAACAGAAGAACCCGGACTTTATGAACGTTATCAGGCCTTGGGGCTGATTTCGGAAAATGAGGCCGACGGTGGGTGGGTAAATACCATTAAGGCAGGTCTCTCATGGGACAGTCGCGATAACAGGCCAAATCCGATGAAAGGACTCTGGACCGAAATCGGTATCGAGGTCTCACCAAAGTTCCTGGGCAACGACTGGGGATTTACAAGATTATATATAACACATCGCCAGTATTTTACATTAATTCAGAATGATCTCTCATTTGTTTACCGGCTGGGCTACCAGAGCTCACTTTCAGGAGAAGTGCCATTCTTTTATCAGTCACAGGTGATCACTTCGATGCTTACCGGAACTACAAATGAGGGTCTTGGGGGTTCGAACTCCCTCAGGGGTGTTCTCAAGAACAGGGTCATTGGCGATGGCTTTATCTATGGGAATTTTGAACTTCGCTGGAAACCAATATATTTCAGGCTCTTTAAACAGGATTGTTACCTTGGATTTAATGCATTCTACGATTTAGGCCGAGTGACCAAAATGATCGAAATGCCTTCAAATCTGCAAACCACCTTCAACAGTATATATCCGGGAGAGAATTATTCCGATTATTTCAACATGGGAGAAGAAAAGTTTCATCAGTGTGCAGGAATAAGTATTATGCCTGTTATGAATCAGAACTTTGTAATTGCAGTGGACATTGGCAAGTCATTTAACAAGCAGGATGGCAATATAGGATTTTCGATCGGATTGAATTATTTGTTCTAGTACTAAGTGGACTCAACTATGATGTCAGTTCTTTGCTGCTTCCAGCAATTCCTTTGCATTTTTCAAAGCTGCTGTTGTCACTTCACTTCCGCTCAGTAACCTTGCAACCTCCAATATCCGTTCATCCTCAGTTAACAATTTAATCCTGGTAATTGTTGAATCGCCGGTGTCGTCTTTAAAAACATGAAAATGTTTTGAACCGCGGGATGCTACCTGTGGAAGATGTGTAATATTGATTACCTGCATATATTTGCCCATCCGGGCCAATATCTGGCCAACCTTATCAGCAACCTCACCGGACACACCTGCATCTATTTCATCGAAGATGATCGTGGGCAGCTTTATATTTTTTGTAAGAAGTGATTTCAGGCTCAGCATTACCCTGGAAAGCTCTCCTCCGGAAGCAGTTTTTGACAGGTTTTCGGGCGCAATCTGCTTGTTTGCGGAAAAAAGAAAATCGGCATGATCGGTGCCGGACTGACCGAATTCCCTGAGTTCCGAAAAGGATATTCTGAATCTCGCATTCGGCATACCAAGCTGATTAAGCATTCCGGTTATATTCTTTTCAGCATCTTTGAGAATACTTTTTCTCATATCCGAAATTTCTCCGGCCAGTTTTGTCAATATTCCTGTCTCTTCCTTAAGAAGCAATTCCAGCTCCGTTATCCTCTCATCGCCGGTTTCAATTGATTTTACCAGTTCTCTTATCTCTTCCCTTTTGATAATCAGTTCACTCAGATCTTTTACCCTGTGCTTTTGAATTAAGGAATATATTATATCCAATCTGTCGTTTACCTGTGCCAGGCGTTGTGGATCGGCATTAATTGATGATGACAACTTTTCGATCTCTGAGGCCAGGTCATTGAGTTCAATATATGATGATTCAGTTCTGAAGAGTAATTCCTCACCCCCTGAAAGAAATCCTTTTATTTTGTTGAGCAGGGTTCTGGCTTCATTGAGATACGTGAGTATCGATCCGGTGTCGGATGAAAATAGTTCCGAGGCGCCTGCCAGCGCGAGCTTTATCTCTTCGGCATGAGTAAGCAGTTCCTGTTCCTTTTCCAGATCTTCCTGTTCGCCTTCAGTTAGTTTTGCTGATTCAATCTGGTTGAGCTGGAAGCGATAATATTCAAGATCAGCTTTGTTCTTATCAGCCTTCTCTTTCGCTTCATCGTATTCCCCTTTCAGTGTGCGGTAATTCTTAAATCTGTCCCTGTACTCACCCAGCAGTTTTGATGTACCTGCAAAAGAATCTATAACATTCAGCTGAAATGAATTGTAATTGAGCATAAGGGTCTGGTGCTGTGAATGTATATCAATAAGATGTTCACCCAGTTCCCTGAGAAGATTAATGGTTACGGGGGTATCATTTATAAATGCCCTTGATTTCCCGGCAGGATTGATCTCCCTTCGAAGAATTGTGACGGGGTCATAATCGAGTTCATTATCCGAAAAGAATTCTGTAAGGTCGTACTCCTCAATCCTGAAAGTACCTTCAACAATGCATTTTTCGTTCTTTTCGAGAAGCACTGATGTATCTGCCCGTGTTCCCAGGATAAGGGATAATGCTCCAAGAAGAATTGTCTTACCGGCTCCCGTTTCACCTGTGATGATTGTAAGTCCGTTTTCGAAATCAACGTCCAGATCCCTGATAAGTGCATAGTTTTGAACAGAGAGCTTTGAGAGCATAGCCGGTAATTAATTAATTTGATGCTGTTATCCTTTGATATTTTGATTTGTTGGCAGGATCTATTTCATTGAGGATCTGCACAACCCGGCTTTTCTCTTCCGGAAATGACTCTGAAAAGATATTAACCAGCTCTTCGCTTTTCGCATCAACTATCACCTGAACCAGGTACATGAACGGATCCGGCTTACTCCTGTAAACCTCCTGTATAAGTCTGAGGCTTTCAACTATACTGACCCGTGCTTCCGAGGTACGGGATTCAAGCCTGTCGAGGCCATTTATATTGTATTCATAAAGGAATCTTCTTATACCGTCATACTGATTATCAAGAATATTTTTTACAAGCCAGTATCTGTTGCGGTTACGTGAACCGTCATAGGGTTTCCATCCAGATTCGGGAGCATTCTGCGCATTATTTACGATCTTCTCCGCAACACGGAAAAAATCGGTCCCTCCTTTGGGAGAAAATGAATCATAATCAAAACCGAGGATGATATAAGCATAATAAGCCAGTACAGAAACAAGACTTGATCTGTGGGTATTAGGATCAAATTCAAGAGGCTGAAACTCCACATACCTGAATCTGAAATTATTATCAATGAAGTTAAGCATTGTGGAATTATAAGTGGTATTATAAACCGGCCGTCTTAACTGTACCTGAATGGTTCCGTTAAATTCGTCGGCCGAGATCTGATCATTAATGGTGATCAGAATATTGCAGTCGATGCGTTCTGCATAACTGTATACATGATTCGTCCAGACAGTGTTATTCATGAATTCATAAATATCACGCTGCATATTCTCAAATACCTGGCGGTTTGACCCCTGTATTTTCTGCGCGGAGACCTGGACATTGCAGTTCAGCTCCTGCGAATAAATCATCCCTGTTGAAATCGCAAGGATGAAAACCATAATATATATTACAGACCTTAATAATTTCATGATTATCTGATCATTGTACCAATTTTATCAAGAATATCAAACGCCGCTTCCCTTTTTGTTTTCAACTCAAATTTATCAATATTATTGTACTTGTCAATAATAGTGATACGATTCGTATCATAACCGAAACCTGCTCCCTTTTCCTTTAAAGAATTCAGTACAATAAGATCCAGATTTTTGCTGTTCAGTTTTTTTACGGCATTCTCAATTCCATTATCCGTTTCAAGGGCAAATCCTGCCAGTATCTGGTTCTTCTTTTTGATCTTTCCGAGCGTCACGGCTATGTCGGTTGCAGGTTTTAGTTCCAGTATCAATCCACCTGTACTTTTGCTTATTTTGGTTTTCTTAACGGTAACAGGTGTAAAATCCGCAACTGCAGCAGAAAGTATTGCTATATCACACTCAGGGAATCTTGAGATACATTCCTTTGCCATCGATGCGGCTGTGGTAACATGCAAAACATTAACGGCGCTGTTATGAGGTAAAATTTCAGAAGGACCCAGAACAAGGGTGACCTCAGCGCCGTATTCAGCTGCTCCGTCAGCAAGTGCAACACCCATTCTGCCGGAAGAAAAATTACTTAGAAACCTTACAGGATCAACAGGTTCCCGGGTAGGTCCGGCATTGATCAGTATTTTTTTCCCGCAGAGCGGCTTACTGTTTTTTTTTTCGCGAAGAAGTTCCTGATCGCTTCTGTTATATCCTCCGGTTCTGCCATTCTTCCTTTGCCTGTAAGTCCGCTTGCCAGTTCACCGCTGGCAGGTTCAAGAATGATATTTCCGAAAGCTTTAAGAGTTTCAATATTTATGGTTGTTGAAGAATGTTTAAGCATATTCTCATCCATGGAGGGTGCAATTAAAACCGGACAACGGGCTGACAAATATGTTGTAAGGAGAAGGTTATCTGCAATACCCCCGGCCATTTTTGCAATTGTATTGGCTGTAGCAGGTGCAATCAGAAAAAGATCGGCCCATAAGCCCAGATCAATGTGGCTGTTCCATCTACCTGTTTCAACGTCATGAGAGTTTACCAGAACAGGATTCCCGGATAATGTTGCAAAGGTGAGGGGTGTTATGAAATCTTTTGCACGTTCAGTCATTATTACCCTGACCTCTGCGCCCTCCTTAACAAGCAACCGGATGATAGTTGCAGTCTTGTATGCCGCAATACCTCCGGTCACACCAATGAGTATTTTTCTGCCTTTAAGCATTTTAAGGCATGATTTTATTTTTGCCTGGAAGGCTTCTCGGGATTCCTGAAGAATATCTTTCCTTCTTCAAGTTCCTGTAAAGCAATTAAAGTAGGTTTAGGAAGCCGCTCATAGAACTTCGAAATTTCGATCTGTTCGCGGTTTTCAAAAACCTCTTCAAGATTATCGCTGTATGATGCGAATTCTTCCAGCTTTTTATTGAGTTCCTGCTTCATTTCAACGGCAATCTGGTTTGCTCTCCGCGACACAACAATCACTGTTTCATATATATTACCTGTTTCCTGTGTTAAATTATCAAGGTTACGGGTAACAGTGGTGGACGGAGCTGGTGATTTTCTGTAATCCATATATTTATTGAATATTTGCTTCTAATGTTGATGTATCTATTTTCAGAAATCTGCCTGTGGTCTGATAAATCCTTCTGACATCCCTTGAATATTTACTGGAGGGAAACTCTTCCATAAAGGAATAATAATCATCAAGTGTGTCCTGGTACCTCTCCTTCTGTTTGTCGGGCATGGAGTTTTCAGCATACAGGAAGAGTGAATTGAGCTTAAGATACATCATCTCCTCCCTGTATTTTGTGTCAGCATATTCTTTCAGGCTGTTATTAAGCGCAACTATTGCGGATTTGTATGCCTGCATATCATAATAAAGCTTTGCACTCAAATATGATTTCTCAACCAGCCTCTCCTGGAGCTCTTTTATAAGCTTACGACATTCTTCTACCCTTTCACTGTAATGGTATTTGTTTATGAAGTAACTGAAACCTTCAATGGCAGCTCTTGTATTTTCCTGATCAAGTTCCGGCCTGGGTGACATATTATAATCACACATGGCAGCCATGAAGGCGGCTTCTTCAGCATATTTCCCGTAGGAATACTGATCGAGGTAAGCTTTGAAATAGCTGCTTGCGGAAAAATAATCCTTCATTTTGTAAAAGCTTTGTGCATTCATCCAGTTAAGGTCTTC
>DNOQ01000238.1:16332-18302 GCA_003501665.1 Bacteroidales bacterium
CCGCAGGATCCGGCCAGAAAAATAATTATCAGGAATATATATGCTGATGATCTCATAAAAAAATGTTGCGCAAAATTACTATTTTTTTTCACTTGAAGATATACTAACGTTAATTTTATCTTTTTATTCTGAGAGTGTCCGTTTAAAATAAATTAGGTATAAATAGGTATGATGAAGTAATCACGAATCCCTACTTTTGTGAAAATTTTTTATTAAACAGGCAATCATGGATATTTTTGAAAAGATCAGATCGAACAAAGGCGCCCTCGGGCAATACTCAGATGTAGGCGACGGATATTTCATGTTCCCCAAACTTGAGGGTGAGATAGCTCCCAGAATGATGTTCAGGGGAAAAGAAGTATTGACGTGGAGTTTAAATAATTACCTTGGGCTGGCCAACAATCCTGAAGTAAGGAAAGCTGATGCGGAGTATGCTGCACAATACGGACTTGGTTATCCCATGGGTGCGAGGATGATGTCGGGACATACCACAAATCATGAAAAATTTGAGCAGATGGCCGCAGAATTTGTTGGCAAAGAGTCTGCATATCTGCTTAACTATGGTTATCAGGGGATGGTGTCAATTATAGATGCTCTTGTCGACAGGCACGATGTAATAGTTTATGACTCCGAATCCCATGCCTGTATCATGGATGGCCTGAGGCTTCATTTTGGAAAAAGATTTGTTTATGCTCATAATGATATTGAAAGCTGTGAAAAACAGCTTCAGCGTGCAACAAAACTGACAGAAGATACGGGCGGAGGAATTCTTGTAATTACTGAAGGAGTCTTCGGTATGGCCGGTGACCTTGGCAAACTTGATAAGATTGCCGCGCTTAAAAAGAAATATAATTTCCGGTTTCTGGTTGATGATGCTCACGGATTGGGAACAATGGGTGCCACCGGTGCCGGCACGGGTGAACATTTTGGCGTACAGGACCAGATAGACCTTTATTTCGCAACGTTCGCAAAATCAATGGCAGGTATCGGAGGATTTATTGCAGGTAACAAAGATATTATCACTTATCTGCGCTTTAACCTCAGATCCCAGATCTATGCAAAAGCCCTGCCGATGGCTATGACACTCGGTGCAATCAAAAGGCTGGAATTGATAAAAGCCCATCCGGAAATCATAGAAAAACTGTGGACAATTGTAAGAGCTCTTCAGAAAGGCCTGAAAGAAGTCGGTCTGGATCTCGGAAGGACAGAATCTCCGGTTACACCGGTCTTTATGAAAGCAACACTGTTCCAGACATCACAACTTCTGCTTGACCTTAGGGAAAACTTCGGCATTTTCTGTTCGGTGGTAATATATCCGGTGGTGCCAAAGGATGTAGTAATGCTGCGTCTGATACCCACAGCCGTTCATTCACTCAAAGATGTCGATTATACTGTAAATGCCTTCAGGGAGTTAAAATGGAAGCTGGATAATGATGTCTATCCTCACGTGATTGCGGATTTTTCTAAATGAACAATTCCTGAACTTATTCGTTATACGGATTGAAACTGCTCTGATTTACCTGTATTTCTGAATCTCTGAGTTAAATTCGTATAATGAAAATTGCCAAAGACAAAATAAATCTGCTGAAAGCATATAATATGCTGCTCTATTTCGCGGGCAGTATGATAATGAATGAACCAACCGAAGAGTGTATAATTGATTTCTGGACCAAAGGGACACTGAAAAAACTCCCGGTAAGAAGTTCCAATCCAAGGTTCATTAAAGCCGCTTCAATACTCAGAGAATCCTGCCAGGATGAAGATTTGTGCAGGAAAATTCTGCGTGATGATTTTTTAAGGTTGTTTGATAAAACAGGTCTTCATCTGGCTCCGGCAATTGAATCGGTTCACATAAATACAAAAAAATCTTCTTTCGGCACCGGTGGGAGTGCCGGAGATTTCTACAGATCCTACGGATGGAAACCGGCACCTGTGGCAGGTGTTCAGGATGATCACCTTGGAATCGAACT
>DNOQ01000609.1 GCA_003501665.1 Bacteroidales bacterium
ACCTTCATCGTATCTGCAAGTTTGACAAGTTCATTCAGGTATGTGGATTTAACTTCTCCTTTTTTAACTTTCTGAACACCTTTAAGCAACTGCTGGCAACCTATCCTGCAGGGTGAACATTGTCCACATGATTCTTCGGCAAAGAAATCGAGGTAATTATGAAGGACGTTATACATTGACCGTGAACTATTGAATAATTTCATGGAACCACCGGTAGGGACTCCTTCAAAACCAATAATTGTTTCCTGAAAGCGCTTTCGTGGTACGCAAAAACCAGATGCTCCACCAACCTGTACTGCTTTCGTATCACCATCACCGAATTCATTGACAAATTCCTGGACAGTCATTCCAAGTTCAAGTTCAAATATTCCGGGTGTCGGAGTATCCCCAGAAATGGAAAATACTTTTGATCCCCTTGAATCTTTTGTTCCGAGCTGGCTGTATGATTCAGGACCATGCTTGATGATCATCATTGCCGTAACCAGGGTTTCGACATTGTTTATGGATGTCGGTTTATTGAAAACTCCTGATGTTGTCGGGTACGGAGGTTTGTTGCGGGGTTCGCCGCGACCACCTTCAATTGATTCAAAAAGTGCGCTTTCCTCTCCGCATATATACGCGCCACTTCCCATATAATAGCTGATTTCGAAATCATACCCGATCTCTTTAATAAGCTTGTGGAATTTTTCAAGTTCTATCATAAGTTGGGGGAGAAGAAATCTGTATTCTCCTCTCAGATAAACGATACCATTCTTTGCCCCGATAGCCTTTGCAGCTATAGCCATACCGCCATAAACCTTGTAAGCTACTCTGTCGAGGATCTCACGGTCCTTAAATGTTCCCGGTTCTCCTTCATCAGCGTTACAAACAACATATTTCTCGGGGTCCTTCACAGCAGCTGTATATTTCCACTTCAATCCTGTCGGGAATCCGGCACCTCCCCTGCCCTTAAGGCCTGATTCAAGTACCTGCCTGATAATTTCATCAGGAGTTATATTGTAAGCTGCAGTCAAAACTTCTTTCGGATCTATTTTTTCAAATATAAGATCTACTTTATTTAGTCCTCTTTTTTCCATAGTCTGGGGATGTTATTTTTGTTGCATATAACCCTTTATTATTTCAACAACCTTTTCCGGCGTAAGCTCGGTATAAGGCATGTCATTAATAAGTATTGCAGGAGCTTTATGACACCAGCCAATACAGTTCGTCTCAAGAAGACTGAATTGCCTGTCTGCAGTGGTTTCTCCCACCTTTATCCTGAGCATGTCCTCAATGGTCTGAATGATTTCGCCTTTACCCTTCATCGAACAGGTTATGGTTTTGCATATTCTTATAACATATTTACCTCTCACCTTTGTATCAAGAAAGGTATAAAAAGAAGCTGTTCCATAAACTTCTGCTGCCGATATATCAAGCTCCTTAGCTATTTCAACCATGGCCTCATCGGTAAGGTAATTATGCCTTTCAACTATACCCTGAAGTATAGGCATAAGACTCTCCCTTTTCCTTCCATGCTTATCGGATAATTCCTTTACGAGATTTCCCAATTGATACATTTCAAATTGATTTTTAAATAATTAATATCGATTTTTTCACAATTTCCCTTTTTTTAAGGCGCTGTGAATTTAATAACAATAGATTTAAAAAATATAGTGTAAATGTCATTGTTGATAATTTAGAATCAAAATAAACAATGGCACAGGGGCGCAATGGCACATACGTGTTTATGCCCTAACAGATCCTTGGCAATTGTACCCCGGATGGCATGTCCACAATTCGTTTCCCTCCGGTAACACTATTCATTATAACCCGTTTCCGTGCATCAGGAATTATCTCACCTATCACTTCAGATATACTTCCCAGAGGGTCGGACCGCAGTATCTTGAGTACTTCTGATTCAGTGCCACTACCGGCCACAATAAGGATCTTCCCCTCATTTGCGAGGTAAAGAGGATCAAAGCCCAGCATTTCGCATGCGCCTCTTACCGGATCATCAACCGGAATACGGTTTTCATCAATAAGAATACCTGTACCGGTTATCTGTACAAGTTCATTAAGCACACCTGCAAGACCTCCCCTGGTCAGATCACGCATAAATAAAATCTCACTGCACTTGTCACATAACGATTCAATCAAATTATTTAATGATGCACAGTCGGAAACCACAGTTGTTGTAAAGCTCAGATTGTTTCGTGCACCAAGAACTGCTATGGAATGATTTCCAAGAGGACCGTTTATTATCAGCTTGTCGCCGGGCCTGATCCTGATACCTGTACTTATATACTCCCTTCCGGCAGGAAGGATTCCCGTCCCTGAAGTAGTTATAAAAAGACCATCACATTTCCCCTTTTCCACAACTTTTGTGTCTCCTGTAACTATTTTTACTCCAGCCTTTTGTGCTTCTTCAGCCATTGAAACGGCAACAGCTTCAAGGTCTTCCAGCGAAAAACCCTCCTCAATAATAAAGGATGCGGAAAGATACAATGGCCTTGCACCCGAGACTGCAAGATCATTAACCGTACCGCATACAGCAAGTTTACCAATATTGCCGCCAGGGAAAAACAAAGGATCAACGACATATGAGTCGGTTGTAAAAGCAATTCTTTCACAGGCGATATTCAGAATTGCAGAATCGGTCAGAGGCTCAGACATACCAAAGTTTCCGGCAAAAACTTCTCTTATGAGTTCACGCGTTTGCTTTCCACCGCTGCCGTGCCCCAGAGAGACGATCTTTTTAATCATGCAAACCTGTATTTAAACCATGTATTGCAAGCTCCTTCATTCGAAACCATACATGCACCGGCAGGATTTTCAGGGGTGCATATGTTATTAAACAGAGGACACTCATCTGGTGTTTTTAGGCCTCTCAGAATATCTCCGCAAATGCATAATTCATTTTCGCTTCGATGCTGTGTTTTTACAGGCATTTCATACTCTGCATTATACCGTTCATATCTTCCTTTGAGGGCAAGACCGCTTGACCGGATCAATCCAAAGCCCCGCCATGTGGCATCGCATTTCTCAAAAACATCATCCATGAAACCCTGTGCAAGGCTGTTACCTTCGGTGGTAACAGCCCTTTTATATTGTATTTCAACTGATGGATCATTCCTGTTCACCTGGTTTATCAGCATAAGGATTGCCTGAAGTATATCAACAGGTTCAAAACCTGTAATCACACAACCGGTTCCGTATTTTTCAGGAATGAAGATGAAAATTGAAGATCCTGTTATTACTGAAACATGTCCGGGACAGATAAATCCGTCCAGAGCGGTCCCGTTTTTCAGGATCGCCTCCATTGCAGGTGGCATTATTTTATGAGCACTCAGCACGAAGAAATTGCTTAAATTATCCTGTGCGGCTTTAATTACAGTTAAAGCTGTTCCCGGGGCAGTCGTCTCGAAACCGATTCCGAGGAATATTACTTTCTTTTCAGGATTAAGCCTGGCTGTTTCAAGCGCGGCGAGACCTGAAAAGAATATCCTGATGTCAGCGCCCAGAGCTTTCATCTTTTCAAGTGAGGATTCTGAACCCGGAACTCTTAAAAGATCACCGAAAGTCGCAATAATTACATCTGATCTCTCAGAGTATCTTATTGCCTTATCGATAAAATCGGTCCCGGTAACGCACACAGGGCATCCCGGACCAGAAATAAGTCTGATATTTTCCGGCAGAAGTGACGGGATCCCAAAACGCCGTATGGCTGCAGTATGCCCTCCGCACACCTCCATGAATGTGTAATTCCCACTGGCTGATCTTCTGATCTGACCGGCCAGCTTCATAATCAAATCCCGGTCCCTGTATTCGTCAATATACTTCATGTGAGTTTCAGTCAGAATCATTAATAGCATCACTCATCTCTTGCAGAAGCCTGAGTGTTTCAACTGCATCCTCTTCGCTGATCTTCTGAATTGCGAATCCGGCGTGCAGTAAAACGAAATCGCCGGGTTTTATATTTTCAACCATTTGAAGATTTGCTTTAAATATCGTTCCTCCGGCAGAAACATCTGCCATACATCCTTCTAATGAAACAACGCGGGCCGGGATACTCAGGCACATAACATTTTAATTTTTGATGCAACAATAATCTGCCCGAGTGAAATGCCTCCGTCGTTGGATGGTACAAGGTGATTTATATACACCCCGAATCCCTTATTCCTGAGAAGAGATAAAGATTTTTCAACAAGATATTTGTTCTGAAAGACACCTCCCGAAAGAAATACCTTATTAATTGAGGTGTTTTTCCGAATCTGAATTGAAATATCAAGCATTACTCTTGCAATTGTATTATGGAATTTTACGGAAATTTGCGAGGCTGTTTTCAGCGGAAGATCTTTTAAAATTTCAAATATCGTTTCAGCAAACACAACAGGGTCACCTGCAGAATACGGATAGTATTCGTCTGTCTCATGTATAATTGCCGATTCGAGTCGCATCGGAGCTTCCGAATCGAATGTTGAATATGCACACAAACCTGTAAGTGCAGATACGGCGTCAAAAAGGCGGCCGGCACCTGACGATAACGGAGAATTTATTCCTTTATTCAGCATTTCCCTTACCGCTTCAACTTTTTTCTTTTCAACTGCCCGGAATACCGGAACTGAATAGTAATCAAAATCATTCCCGCAATATTTATAAAGATACGAGAATGCGGTTCTCCACGGTTCATCAGCTGCCTTATCACCCCCCGGAAGGGGTATATAATCGAAATGTGTAAATCTTTTAAAGTTTTTAAGATCTGCAACCAAAAACTCACCACCCCAAATGTTCCCGTCCGTTCCCAGTCCTGTTCCATCGAGACTGATACCAATCACCTCTTCATCCACGCCATATTCAGCCATGCAGGAAGCAATATGGGCATGGTGATGCTGTATCCTTACCAGCTGTATTCCACTTTCGATTTCCAGACTTTCTGCATATTGCGACGAAAGATAATCAGGGTGCAGGTCACAGGCAATTAATGAAGGTTTAAATCTGAATAATTTATTATACCTTTCGATTGATTCCAGCATAAAGTCGAGGGTCGGCCTATTCTTAAGGTCTCCGATGTACTGGCTCATGATTGCCTGTGATGCTCTGCCTATACAGAAGCTGTTCTTTTGCTCTGCTCCCATCGCGATGATTCCTTCAACATTACATTTCAATTCTATCGGTCGGGGCACATAGCCACGGGAACGTCTGATTACTGAGATTTTATCATCTATAATCCTTACAACCGAGTCATCAGCCCTGTTCAGTATCTCCCGGTTATAGCTCACCAAAGAATCTGCAACAGGCAGCAGCTCCTTTTCAGCTGTTCTGTCGTCAATAATTACAGGCTCATCAGAAATATTCCCGCTGGTAAATACAATAGCTGAAATAGTGAGTTTCCTGAACAACAAATAATGAACAGGCATATATGGAAGCAGAACCCCTGTGGTTTTAAGATCGTTGCTTATTGACGGAGAAAGTTCTTTTCTTTGTTTGAGGATAACAACAGGCTTTCTCCAGGAAACCAGTTCTTTTTCTTCTTCAGGACTGATATAGCAGTATTCACCTGCAGCTTCAATATCCCTGAACATTACAGCAAAAGGCTTTTCATCCCTCTGCTTTCTTTTTCTCAGAAAAGTAACAGCATTATTGTCAAATGCACTGCAAATTAAATGATAACCTCCGATGCCCTTCAAAGCAACTGTTCTTCCTGATTCTATATCTGAAACCACTTTTTCAAGTATCACATTTATATTACCCGGATTTTCTGATTGATCTTTATAATTATACACAGGACCGCATTTATTACATGCTATTGGTTGTGCATGAAAACGACGGTCAAGAATATCTTCATATTGAGATCTGCATTTGCTGCACATTGTAAAGCAGCTCATTGTTGTACCGGGGCGGTCATAAGGTAGTTTCTCCATAATGGTGAACCTTGGTCCGCAATTCGTGCAATTTACGAAAGGGTAGTCTATCCTTTCAGGATCTTTTTCCATATCCGTCAGGCATTCAGGGCAGACAGCAATATCGGGACTTACTTCAGTTACCTGATTGTCGATATTTTTGCTTCTGGTTATCCTGAATCCGTCATAACCCGTGACTTTAACCGGGTACCTTTCAATAGATCTGATATGGGAAACAGGAGGGGCATTGTGAAGCAGATCATTGGCAAAATTATCGACAGCTGATGGATCACCCTCAACCATAACACAGACACCATCGGTCCTGTTATCCACTTCGCCTGATAATCCGTGCTTTACAGCCGTCCGGTAAACAAAAGGGCGGAATCCTACTCCCTGCACCAATCCCTTAATCAGTATTTCATATCCCTGTATAATAGCTCCAGGTTTTTAATTCCGTCAACTTTCATCAGCTTATGGACATAATAGATCACGCTCTCAAGTTCATCACAGAGGTTGACATTATTTACAACCACATCGGGAGGCATCTTGAGCAATACCGGTGCGAAGTTTACAATACCTTTAATACCATGACGAACCAGTTCATCAGCCACCTCCTGGGCAGATATCTCCGGAACTGCAATAATTGCAACTTTCACCCTGAATCTGTCAATTATTTCTTTCAGCCTGTTCATTGAATAGACAGGCAGGTCGGATCTCTGTTTCTGCTTAAAGGGATCAATATCGAATGTGGCAACTATGTTCATATTACGCTGAACAAACCTGCTGTACTTCGATAATGCCTGACCCATATTGCCCATTCCGATAAGAACCAGGTTATGATCCTTGTTCCGGTGAAAAATACTTTCCATTTTCTCCAGCAATTCATCAATATTATATCCTCCTCTCTTATTTCCGGTAATTTTAAATTCCGAAAAATCTTTCCTTACCTGATCCGAATTGACGCCCGTTTCATTTGCAAGAGTGTAGGAATATACCCTTTCAACTCCCATAAGTTTCAGTCTTACAAGGCATGCCCGGTATAAAAAGATCCTTTTCAGACTGTTTTTTATTACATATTTTGTGATTTGTTTCACATCTTTTTTTTATTAATTAATTTTTTCGAAATTTAAATAATATTTTTTTAAATTTATATAGCGTCTTATATATTTGATTTATGGCATTTTATGAATTCCAATTTTCCCGGTTTATAAAATTAAGATATTTTTTATTGATTATTTTATATTCAGGAATTATTTTTAAAATGTGAACTTAATCACATAAATGCATTACAAAAGCATAACAAGGGAAAGATGGGATGAAACGATAAAAGATTTGCTTTCATCTCATGATGTCTTTGCATCACTCAGAAATGAATTTGGTCAGGATTATGAATTTATCAGTTCTGAGGACATCCCTGACATTATTTATAATGAACCAAAACCAGTTACATCTCTTAAAAACTTTTTTCTTCCGGTAAAAGAAAATGTAACGTCGGACAGGGAGACAGAAAGGCCACGTATCATAATTGGTGCACCGAATTGTGATATAGAAGCCCTGTCACTTCTGGATGAGATTTATCTCGATAAAGATTTTGATGATCATTTTTACAGGAACCGGCGTGAAAATACGATTCTGATCGGATCGGATTGTAAAGGGATACAGGAACACTGCCATTGCCTATCCTATGGCATAAGGCCATTTCCGACAAAGATTGCCGACCTGGCAATCTTTTTGCTGGATGGTAATGTTATTCTGAGAATTCTTTCGGACCAGGGTGAAGATTTTATTAATCGAATTCCTGATGCAACTGATATAAATGAAGAGAACCTGCTTCAATCCATCGATACAGAACACTCTATAACTGAATCTTTACTTGAAAATGCAAATAAAGGGCTTCCTGATTATATTCGCACCGGGGAGATAGTCCGTAATGCAGGAACGGAAATATGGAAAAAATACTCAGCCACCTGCGTTTCCTGTGGCGCCTGTGCAACAATCTGTCCGACATGTACCTGCTTTCTGCTTATCGACAAGCCCGGATTTGAGAAAGTAAAACAACTGGATGCCTGCCAGTATCCGGGTTTTGAAAGAGTGGCCGGAGGAGAAGATGCTCTCTTCAGCCTTTCAAGCAGATTCAGGAACAGATATATGTGCAAATATGTCTGGAAACCGGAAAAATTCCAACCGGTCGCCTGCACGGGTTGCGGAAGATGTATAGAAGCATGCATAGGGAAGATCAATAAGAATGATTTGTTTATGGAACTTGCATAACAACTTTAATGCCTGAGGAAAAAAACATATATAAACCATTAAAGGCAAAGCTGATCGAAGTGATTGACGAATCACCTCTGATAAAGACTTTTGTACTGATTCCCGAAGAAGAATTCTCATTCAAAACAGGTCAGTTCATTGAATTATCTGTTGACGGAATAGGCGAAGCGCCGTTCACCCCGTCATCATCCCCGCTGATCACCGACAGACTCGAGGTAACAGTTATGAAAACAGGATATGTTACAGAGTATATGCACAACCTTAAACCGGGTGTATATATGGGAATCAGAGGCCCTTACGGCAGGGGTTATCCGGTAAAAAAGTTTTTCGGGAAAGAAGTACTGATACTAGGCGGAGGATGTGGTCTTGCTCCGATCAGATCACTTCTTTATGCACTGGAAAACATAAAGGAAAATCTTCAGAAAGTTATCCTTTGCTATGGTTCAAAAACACCGGAAGACTGTATCTACAAGCCACTCTTTAACAGGCTTAACCAGATTGAAAAATTTGAAGCTTACAGAACAGTTGATAAAGGTGATGACGAATGGGACGGACCGGTAGGTGTCGCTCCCACCCTTCTGAATAATGTTAAAGTTGATACAGGCAATTCTGTTGCAGTTGTCTGCGGACCTCCGGTTATGATGAAATACGGGACAATGAAGATCCTCGAAATGGGATATAAAGATGAGCAGATCTACCTGTCAATGGAAAAAAACATGTCATGCGGCCTCGGTAAATGCGGACATTGCATGATGGGTAAATATTTTGTATGCAAGGACGGACCTGTCTTTACGTATGATGAAATAAAGGATCAACCAAATATATGGGACTAATATGCCTCAGAGGTTAATGATAGATATGATAAAGCTGAGGGAGGTGATGGTCGAAAATCCGGACCTGGATCTCCCTGAAGGATTATTCTATCAGTCATTAAATTCAAACGGACTGAAAACTATCCGGGAGCTGGCAACATTCAGGTTCACATGCAGAAAATGTGAAGATGCACCATGTATTGCCGTTTGTCCTGCAGAGGCACTTGAAAAGGATCAGGATGGCATTATTACACGTTATACCAACCTGTGCGTATCATGCAAATCGTGTGTTACCATCTGCCCTTTCGGGACAATGATGACGGATTTTTTCGTTCATCACCGGAACAGGGACCTTCTTTACAACCTGAATGATGATGGTGAGACTCAGAAATTCATTGATGCATGTCCTGAAGGGACTGTATATCTGACTGACCAGGATGAATCACCTGAAAAGAATATTTACAGGCTTAACGACAGGATCCTTATAAGAGAGTACCTGTATAATACCGAAATGAAATAATATGGCAGTACATCTCTTTTATTTCTTCATTTTTCCGGGTCTGCTTTTTGTTGCAATTACCGGCGCATTCCTCTCATGGTTCGACAGGAAGATCACTGCCAGGGTTCAGTTCCGAAAAGGGCCGCCTCTGTTACAACCATTTTATGATTTCTTTAAATTATTACTGGTAAAAGAGACGATCCTCCCAAAACACGGATCCCCGATGATGTTCCTGATGGCCCCGGTCTTTGGAGTTATAGGCGCTGTTCTGGCCGGAGTATTTATCCTTTTACCTTTATTTAATGTAACCACCGGATTTAAAGGCGACCTTCTGGTAATATTCTATCTGCTCACCATCCCTTCATTTTCTTATATTACAGGTGCACTGGCCTCAGGAAACCCTCTTGCAGCTGTGGGAGGATCGCGGGAAATGAAGCTTATACTGAGCTATGAACTTACTTTCCTCCTGGTAATTGCCGGTATAATAACGAAAGCAGGCCAGCAGTTCGATCTCTATACCATTATTCAGGCACAGCAGGCGAATTCACCATTTATATCAAGTATTTCCGGTGTATTATTATTTATCGCGGGGATCTTCTGCATACAGGCAAAACTGGCATTGGTCCCCTTTGATATGCCTGAAGCTGAAACAGAAATTACCGAAGGAATATTTATAGAGTATTCAGGACCAGCCTATGGGCTGATAAAGCTGACAAAATATATTATGCTCTTCATACTGCCCGCGTTCCTTATCGCAATATTGATGAACGGATTCAGGCTGAGCGGCATAAATATTCTGTGGGCTGTTCTGAAAGTACTGCTTGTTGTTCTGATACTTACATTAATCAGAAATACAAATCCAAGACTTAAGATAAAACAGGCAATCAGCTTCTTTATGATATGGATGAATCTGATTGCAGTAGTTGCACTGGTATTGATCGCATTTGGCTATTAAACTGAAAAGAAGTGGGATTTAAGGATTATTGCTTCAAAAAGTCACTGTGGGTCTTTCATTTCGGAGGGGCATCATGCAATAATTGTGATATTGAAATTCTTGACTGCCTGACACCCCGACACGACCTGGAACGTTTTGGGATACTGCTTGTCGGCAGTATTAGACATGCAGATGTCCTCCTGGTGAACGGGTCAATTAACAAGCGTGACAAAGACCGGCTTATTGAGGTTTATAACCAGGCCCCGAAACCAATTCTTGTGGTCGCCATTGGCGCTTGCGGCTGCACCGGTGGAATATTTGCCGAAGGAATTACTTTTGCCGGACCTGTCGATAAGATAATACCGGTTGATGCATACATACCAGGATGTCCGCCAAAGCCGGAAGCGATTATTGCCGGAATTGTGAAGCTGGTTAGTAAGTAGCGGGTGAGTAGTGAGTAGTGAGTAGTGAGTAGTGAGTAGTGAGTAGTGAGTAGTGAGTAGTGAGTAGTGAGTAGTGAGTTGTGAGTAGTGAGAGGCTTTGCAA
>DNOQ01000032.1:0-7046 GCA_003501665.1 Bacteroidales bacterium
TACCAGCAAAAATACGCAGACCTGGCGCTCCAAGCTTATGGGCTACCACGATCCAATCTTTAACAAGTTTCTTTTCCAAGTTTCTTTTTTCAGGATCAGCCCATGTGAAATCATTCCTTACACCAGTGCATCCCAGGTCTAATCCAAGCCTGAAAGCTTTCTTCTTAACGTGATAAATATAGTCATCAGCTGGAGGCTCAGGGTACCCGGGAAAATAATATCCTGTCAGGTCAACTCCTTCAATGCCAATTCTGGCACAAAAATCCAGGACATCATCAATTGTCATTTTCCTGGCGAGTAAAAGGTCATTGAAAGAATATGCATTCAGACTGATCTTCAGGTAATCATTAGAGGGTAATGCTGCTCTTATCCCGTCTGAATTTATAACCGGCATGCCGGCCGCAATACCTGCCATCGCAACTTTTCTTGCAAAACTTCTCCTGTTTAATTTTGTATAAGCCATAATCCTTGTATTCAATATTCTTTCTGTTGTGCTTTATTCAAATTATCACTCATATCAGATGCATGAGCGGTTGACAGTGATCAATTCATGCCGGAACTGAATAACCATTTTCTTCCGGTTGTAAATATATGTTATTATTTACATTATTTTATGAACATCTTTCGGCGGAATGTGGTCAAGGTGACCAGCTTATGCAACTACGGATTCGAAACAATTATATGCTCCAGTCCAAAGCCAATACTCACAGGACCCAACAAACCTGACGGCATAAGCTCATCCGTCGCCGAAAAGGCCTGGTGCCCCTGTGCATATTCAGACCGGTCGGGAACGCGGCGCACATTGGTTTTTGTAGTCCATTGATTTTCCGGCAAACCGGCATCGCCAATCAGACGGTTGGCCCAGCAGTTGGTCACCTCGATCTTCAGCTCATTTACACCTTCTTTAAGGCTGCCGGCAAGGTTCACCGTCCAGGGTTCGGTCCACAATGTTCCCAAATCCTTTCCATTGACCCATACCCTCGAAATATCGTGGACTTCACCCAGTTGCAGTCGTACGGGAAGTTTTGCCTGTTCAGCAGTCAATATAAACGATCTGGAATATGTGGCTGTTCCTGAAAAATATTTGATTTGCGGGTTTGGATGCTCGTTCCATGGTGTGAGTTCTTCAAAAGTAGCTTCCCAATCCTTCTCCCCGGTTGCCGGAGCGAATGCAAGCTTCCAGGCGCCTTGTATTTCAAATGCCGGTTGAACCATTACCTGTACCTTATATATTTTCCCGTTCAAAGCAGTAAAAGAATAATCGCCGCTATTCCAAAAAATAAATTTCGATGAATTTCCCGCTTTCGAAGTCAGCTCGGGATTTACCTGGCCGCTAACCGTTGTGAAATGATTTTTTCCTGCTTTTTCCCTGAAAATAACAAATGCCGAACCATTTTCCGGAAGATCAAGCCGGACGGAAGTACGGCCGTCGCTGGTCGATTGATAACAGATTGCTTCTGAAGTTTGCCCGGTAACAGGATTCCAGATTTCAGGCTTTTTATTTTCAACGCGGAAAGTACATTCGGCGTTTCCTTTTCCTGAAACAAAATAAATATCTGCATTACTGCCGCTTCGGTGTATATATTCAAACGGGCCTTCAAAATCGGGCAGGATGTTGTTCGCCTTTAAAATTTCGGGCATTGTTCCTCCTGAATAAATTTTCCCCTTCCCCAACGTCCGGAACTGCATTTGTCCGTTTCCTTCAGTCCAAAGTTCTGATGTCAAGTTGTTTATATCTTTGTCACTTTCAGGATAATTGATGATGCCGGTTGCACGAACGGGTTTGGTTTGCCCCAGAACAATCGTAGCCCCTTCTTTTACCAGTTCAGTAATTTTCTTTAAGACCTCAACGGGAATAGCTGCTTCGTCGAGGTCAACCACAAGCATTTTATAACTCATTCCGTCGGGCAAAACAAGCCTTCCGTTTTTTACCGATAAGCGCCCGGTCAATGCATCAGAACTAAGCAGGTCATACGCAAAACCCTTAGGGGGAGCGAGTGTAGAATTCTGGTTCCACTTTTCGCCCCGGCCCCACATGACATAGTTTTTATCGTTCACATAACAGCATACATCAGCAACGAACTTCCCCTTGCGAAGCATCAACTGGCACCGCCCCAGGTAATCGATAAAGCTTCCCGCTTCGTTCCACCAGGTCACGTTGGTGTTGATGTGAGTTCCGGCAAAATACTCGTAGCCCGGTTTCCCCACTTCGGGCGGCGAAGCGGTGAAGGTGTGCCAGATAAAAAAATTTGCCCCGTCGATGAGGCAGAGATCGGCAAAAGGTTTAAGGTATGCCGGGTATTTGGTCCAGTGCCGCCCCATGTGGGTAAACGCTTCAACGGCAATAAGCGGATGACCATAGACATGGCCAGCCATCGCGGCATATCGCATATTCGATTTCGTACCCAGGTCGTTTAAGCCGGAACACCAGAATTCGCCCTGCGGCATATCGTTTTTACCCCAGAACGTCAGTTGGTCGGCTTCCTCAAACATGGGAGCGGTGCGTGGCCAGGGTCCGCCGTTTTCAGAGTGCCATTGCATCCCGCTGGCGTGACAGAGGCTGCCAATGGTTTCATAACAATTGTGTATGAAACATTCGCTCACCGTCCGCAGGTAATCGTGCAGAAACCTTTCGTTTACCGAACGATCTGCTCCCGAAACACCTGCAAGTATGGGCATATATGGACGAATATCGTACCCACGGTATTTTTTAAAGTCATTTTCAAAATTCACCGACCAGTCGGGCTGACCGCCTTCCCAGCTGACGTTGTAAAAATGAGTCAGGGTAAGCCCTGCAAGCGGCCCTGCATCTTTCAGGATTTCGGAACCCATAAGGTGAAAATACCTCGTGACGGCTTCTGCATTTAAGATGTCAACCCCTCCTTCTTCACCAATGACATGGTACCCAAAACGCAGTATCCGCCACTCTCCTTCAGGAGCATCCCACTGAAGCTTTCCATCGGTAATTTTGTCTTTCAGGTCGACAATTTCCCCGGATATTGTGGAACCTGCTTCAGGCGCCGAAACGGTTTCCCATTCGCCATTCAGGTTAACGGCTTTGCTTTTATCCGAAGAATTATCCCTGGATTTTACGCGAACGGCCAGCAAGGCCACATCCTGAAAATACTTTTTATCGGAAGGCTTTTCGAGTTTTACTGAAACTTTTGAAGGGCCGGAAGTCGAAGAGGCTGTCCAGATGAGTTGTTTAGGCCCATCTTCCTTCATGTCCCAGGGGCCGCGAAGCGAACCGCCGGTATTTGCAATATTCATGCTCATTTTCAATCCCAGACGGTTGGCTTCGTGCATGGTGTGTTTCACCATTTCGCGCCATCCGGGACTCATAAATTCATGCTTTATATTTAAAGGAACGGGGATATGACCTGTTCTCCCGTCGTAAGAATCCCAGTATCCGCGCGAATCGAAAAGCAGGAATCCCCCGATCCCTTTTTTGTGCATCTCTTCCAGATCGCTTGTAATCAACTCTTTAGTCACGTTTCCCTTCAGCCACCAGTAGTAAACCCAGGGCTTCCCGGTGGCCGGAACTGTTTGGAATTCTTTTTCGGAGAGGGTTATATCAGCTGTTTTGCCACCATTTCCTCTTTCTTTCAATGAACAGCCCAGAAAAAACAATACAGCTAAAATTGAGCAAGTTAAACACACATTTAATTTGCAGGTATAAAAGTTTCGGTAATTCAATTTCCGGTTCATCGGTTGCAGGTTTAAATTGATTCAGAAATACAAAGAAAGCAGTTGTTTTCTATCTGTTAAAAGGTATCCGATGACAATCGGATATTCACCCATCATGGTTACCAAATATCGGGTTTTAGCTGGAAGAAGGCAAGTATGATGGCGCTAATCTGGAAGAGGTGGATCGGCTAATGTATCCAGAGCAAGCTCCGGACTCAAATAATGGTGCAAGCACCGGTTAACCGAACCGCCGGATGACGATGAGCCCGGCGCAGCCAGTTACACCTGCCCTTCACGCGAAGGCGGATTAAATTCATGAACATTAAGGATGTTAAATTGTTTCTTTATATATGATTCTCAGGAAAATTATACACATGTATGAACAAAAATCATTCAGGGATGCATATCAGAAAATAAAATTAAACAAACCTTAATAACACAAGCCATGGCAAAATATCTTGTAGAGGTTTCTCATAGCCCTGATAAGATTGAATGTCTTCATACAATTCAGATTTTTTTAAGCTCAGGGTCTCATTTTCTTACCCATGCAGATTGGGGTTGTCTTGATGGAGACCACAAAGCGTTGTCAGGTCGGACATGCCGAGCCCATTCACCACCTTTTAAGGGCATATGATTTTTTTAACTTCTTCAGCCCAACCCTCTACACCATATTTTTGACTTACTATCCAGTTTTTCTTGATAGATTTAAGAATTCGCCCCTTATTACGAATTATGATTGAGATATCAGTTATTGAGAGAAAGTCAAAATCATTGTAGCTGTCTCCCAAGCCAATTGAAATAACCGGACTATCCGGGAACTGTTTTTTGTAAAAATCCAAAAGGAATGTAACCGCGTTACCCTTACCCGAATCTTTTGGGATTAAATGGGCAAACCGGCCTCCTAAAACAATTTTATAATTATAGGAATATGAGAGCCTTATAATCTTTTTCAGGGTGTCCTTGCCGCGAGGCAAAACAAAAGGTTCTGAGAAATGGCGCCGCTTTGCTTTTTCTGCTTCCTCAGCTGAAAGCCCGGTATATGACATAATCTCTTCAACAGAAAGTCTGCTGATTCCTTGCAATGGGATTCCAATATGACTGCTGATTTCATCAAGCACGTCCGGAGGTTGTATAACCGGAGTGGCAAAATGAACCACATAATAACCATTGTCTGGCTGTGTCCGGGGAAATTCGCCAGGATATGTTTCCGGGAAATAAATACCACCTCCGTTTTCTACAACAAAAGGATGAGAAATATTCAGAGCCCTGATAATTTGTTTAACTTCTTCTGCAGTTTTGCTTGTTACTGCCACAAGGGGTATATTTTTTTCGCGGATAGATGCCAGGGCCCCTCCTGCCTGTTCAAATGAATAAGTTTCAAAATCAAGCAAAGTACCATCAAGATCTGTGAAAATTATATACATTTCAATAAGTCTCGACTGCCTGAATGAGTTTTTCCATAATCCCGTCAATTGCGGCTCCGACACGTTTCCATTCAGGTATCATGGGAGAGCCATATGCATGTTGATAAAAATCGAGTGAAGCGGCTTCAATTGTCTGTGCGAATAATTCAACTGTAGAAAGTTCCTCGTGAAAATCAAAAGAAATAGTTCCGCTGTAAATCTTGGCATATGATTCATAGATACCCACACTTTCCCTGGCATGTTTTAAATATGTGAGCCGGATGGTTGTCAGCATATCATGAGTCAGAATGACGCCGTTGCTCGAAAGATATGAAAAAAAGGTTCTGGCAATATCAGTAGCCATCTTATTGAGACCTTTATCCATTTCTGTGCCTGCCTCCTGGTGTTTATGATCATAGCGTTCCACCAGTTCAACCTGGCATACCTGCGAAACACGCACTATACGGTATATTTCGCTTAGCAATCCGACTTCAATACCCCAGTCGGACGGATACCTTAGCATCCTGGCCTGGGAAACGAAAGTGGCAAATTCACCGGAAAGAGGATACCTGAAATCGCTTAAATAATCGAGGAACTCGGTTGTACCCAGGATATCCTTTAAAGTTCTGACTAAAGGAAAGTAGAATAATCTGGTTACCCGTCCATAAAACTTTGTCTTATAGCGGATATAATATCCTTTGGAAAATTGAAATCCCAGATTCATTACAGGAAAAATGAGTCGTGTAAGGAAAGCTTTATTATAGGTAATAATATCGGCATCGTGAAAAGCAATTACCGCCACTTCATTCTTGCCTGTGATATAGCCCAGGGCAGTCCAGACTGAACGTCCTTTTCCCCTCGGACCTAATGGCAAATGCTCCTCAATCATAGCGATAACCTGTTTTAATTCAGGGCTGTCGTTCCAGATCAGGCAAGCTTTTTTATTCAAGGGTGCAACGATTTCTTTTGCTTTCCGATATTCCTCTTCGTCAGCCTGATCGAGAGCTATATAGACACGTTTTACATATTCTGTTTCCGCGAGGACTTCAATGATGTTTTTCATGGCGTCACCTGAAAGATCACGGAAAAGTGCAGGGATCAAAACACCTACAGGTATCTTTTGGCTTGTGCACAGGATTTTTTGTTCAATCCTGCTGACATCCGCGCCGGTAAGAAGCGAAAATGTCGGTACAACATTATAATGAAAATCAGCCATAATAATATGCAAACTGGTTGATTATATTATAACAACCCTGAAGGGAGAATGTTTGACAGAGACGGGAATATCAAGCCGGGAGGGAAAATAAAACCGAAAATCTTTACCTTTATCAAACTATCAGTAAACCGGCAGATAAATGCCCTTTAGTCGCATGGCACTTACCGGATAACTGTAAATATCAGTATTATTTAAGGTAAGCAAAAATCCATCCTTCTTTGACTGATTCAAAAAATTATCTGAAAAACCTTCAAATGCTTAAGGAACAGACAGGCGTTGTCATGGTTTTTTATCATTACTGTATGCCAGCTTTCCCAATCAGATTCATTATCAGTTTGAAGATTCAATGTCCGACTAACCTGGTTGCCATCAAGTAAGTTTTTTCTGTAATTTTACCCATGTTGTAATTTATCTTGCTAAAAACCACAATATAACATGGGGGAACTTTTGAGGAGTACCCCTCTTTCTGACATTTAAACCGGATACTACTGAAATTCTTAAAAAGCCATGGACAAAATTGATCTTCCCAAAACTTCCTATTTTCTTGAAGGATTTACTGACCAGGACTTACCCAAAGAAGCTATTGACGCTATACATTCTTTTCGCATTACTGAGAATCTGTATTCATCAGCCACCAGAGAAATCACAACCAAGCTTGAAAACCTTAATGATGAATTTAAGCATGTGAAAGATCGCAACCCGATCCATATCATAAAGGCCAGGGTTAAAACGCCAAGAAG
>DNOQ01000032.1:7078-7333 GCA_003501665.1 Bacteroidales bacterium
ACCGAACTTGTGAGCGTTGAGATCCAGATTCGAACGATTGCAATGGATTTATGGGCATCACTTGAACATGAACTATCATATAAACTGACCAGCGGGAAGACGGAAAGTGTTACAAAAGAACTGAAAGACTGTGCTGATATTATTTCAAATATTGATCTGAGGATGCAGAACCTGTATAATATTACTATAATACTCCCTAAAAATAATACCACTGGTTAAGTTTAATACAAACGATTAAATTTATCCATTATGAAA
>DNOQ01000072.1 GCA_003501665.1 Bacteroidales bacterium
CATAATCCTTCTAACCTTCTGCATTTTAGTGCTCAGATGATCCTTGCATATGGATCAACAAAAGATTATGAGAATCCGAAGTCAGGACTTCTTGATAATTTCTGGAATATTTCCGGAGGCCACTTCTTTTTGATGGAACCGGGGATAAATCTTGAACTGAATCTTAGCAGCCGGATTATACTGGTTACAGGAGTAAGTTACAGGTATGTAACAGGCTTAAATGAGAATGATGAGAATATCCAAATAACCCATGTCACCAATCAAGATCTGAGCGGATTGAATTTCAATATAGGTTTGAAAATCGCAAAGAAACAAAAAGTTAAATAGCGTTTGTCGCTTAAACAATGTATAGGAGGCTGTAACATGGAGATGTTCCATACTCAATGCTCCATTATATTTGCCTAATCATCTACATTAATACATATGTTGGTTTATTCTGACATTTTGCAAAGCAGCCTCTACAATCTGTCTATCAGCGTAATAAATATATCAATGTTTTTTCGTAAATTATATCCCAATAAAAAACAGGACATTCTATATAAATAACATAATTATGTTTAAGAATTACTTTATCTCGGCTTACAGGAGTATTAAAAAGGATAAATTATATTCCGTCCTGAATATATTCGGACCTGCTATTGGTATAACCTGCGCAATACTGATATTATTATATGTACAGGAAGAACTTACATTTGATAAGCATAACAAGAATTATGATCATATCTACCGGCTGGAAAGTGATTTTAATATTTCCGGGAAAGCTACAATGGCAGCTCTTGTCCCTATACCGATGGCTCCGACCCTGAAAGATGAATATCCTGAAATTAAAGAAATCACAAGGTTTGTTGGTTTTGGAATACAGGATATCCTTTTCCAGTATAAAGATGTAAAGTTCTTTGAAGACAAAATTTACTTTGCCGATTCAACCGTATTTAAGGTCTTTGATTATGAATTTATTTTAGGGTCTCCCGATAATGCTCTTAATGAACCCAATACAATTGTCATAACCAAGAGTTTCGCCTCAAGGTATTTTGGAAAGGAAAATCCTGTGGGAGAAGTATTAATCTCGAGTAATTTCGGAAATTGCCGGGTTACAGGGGTAATTAAGGATATACCTGCCAATTCACACCTGCGCTTTGATTGCCTGCTTTCAATGGCAACAATTATAGAACTCGCAGGCGTCGATAATTTTAATTCCAGGAGTGCATCCGCTTACTGGAATATTTCTGCTTTCAGTTATATTCTTTTGAATGACAATGCCAGAATTGAAGATCTTCTTGCCAAGTTTCCCGGATTTTATGAAAAGTACATGAGTTCCCTTGGAAAACAGATAAATGCTACATTCAATCTTAAAGCATCCAGGATCGATAAGGTGCATTTTGGTTCAAAGCTTGAATTTGATCTCCCTGTCGGTAATTTTAACTATATTCTAATATTCTCGCTGGTTGGTGTTTTTATGCTTCTGATTGCCAGCCTTAATTACATGAATATGGCTACAGCACGATCGACAAACCGTTCGAAAGAGGTCGGTTTAAGAAAAGTAATCGGTGCAGGAAAAGGAACTCTGATCAGACAATTCATCAGCGAATCGATGGTATTGGTTATCATCGCTTTGATAATTGCTTTAATTGCTACAACCTTTATTCTGCCTTCTTTTAATGTTTTAACAGATAAAGTATTAAAAATAGGTAACCTGTTTAAACCGGTTACCTTTATTTCAATATTATTGATCACTCTCTTTGTCGGACTCATCTCAGGAAGTTACCCTGCTTTTTATCTCTCTTCTTTTTCCCCGGTGGAAGTTCTTAAAAGCAATGTTAATCCACGCCAGGGTAAAGGAATGCTGAGAAAAATCCTGGTAGTATTCCAGTTTGCAATCTCAGGTGCATTAATAATTGGGACCATGATAGTATCCGGTCAGCAAAGGTATATCAGGAATAAGGATCTTGGATTAAACAAGGAAAACGTAATGATTATACCACTCAGAGATACTGCATTTATTAATAATAAGATGCAGTCATTTAAAGATGAGATGTCAAAGCTTCCCGATATTAAGGGTGTATCATCAGCTATTCTTGTCCCTCCGCTTATGGCAAGCAAAGTAGTGTTCCTGATTGAAAAGGACAGCAGCATGGTAGAACTGGCGACAAGTTTTTCAATTGTTGACCATGAATTTATTGATGTCATGCAGATGAAGATACTTGAAGGAAGGAATTTTGACAGATCTAATACTTCTGATCTGACAAAGGCTTTTATTGTTAATGAGGCAGCCGTCAAAGCGTTTGGCTGGGGGAACCATCCTCTCGGGAAAAGAATCAAATTTGGAGTAAATCCTGCCACAGGAACCGCTCAGAGAGATGGAGTTGTCATTGGTGTTGTGAAAGACTTTCACTTTACCTCCATACATAATCCTATAGAACCTTTCATTTTTGTTGTGAGCAGGAATCCAAATACATATTTTTATGTAAGGATCAATAACAACAACATACCTGCCACAATAGAAAATGTAAAAAAAATACAGACCGATCTTGGGAATACCCTTCCATTCAACTATTTCTTTTTTTCAGATAAGCTTGATGAAATGTATACTGCTGAGAATAAACTCAATGGGCTTTTCAGTATTTTTTCTCTGATGACGATCTTTATTGCATGTCTGGGATTGCTGGGACTTACATCATATGTCACGGAACAGCGCTCAAAAGAGACAGGCCTGCG
>DNOQ01000391.1:0-3006 GCA_003501665.1 Bacteroidales bacterium
ATGACATATTATGAAAATAAAGATAATCCAATTGTTTTGAAAAAATAATTGTAAGGGCACTTCCATCTTGCCTCTGATGCTGAACATGTTCCGAATATCGGTTTTCATGTGATTTTAATGCATGGTTAGTTGGTGATTAATAATAGCTTAACCGGAACCTGAGTCTTTGGACAATAATAAATAATTCTTAAAATGCGTAATTCTGTTTTTTGACTGTTCCCGGCAGTTCTTCTCAGAGAATATGAAATATAGGAATTATATAATATAATCACTGAATTGTGTAATAGTTATTGTGATTGAGTGGTACAACTTTGTAAGTAATAACTCTGGTTATTTATTATGAGTTGGTGTTTCGTTCAAAATTCCGTCCTCCTGAAGACAAAATATTGCTTATAGCAATACAAATAGCCGACTTGTGATATTTAAAAGGTAAGTATTACACGGCAGTAATATGGAGTAAGGACTTATGAAACACCCGAAGACATCTTCCCTTTTCTTAATGTTTTTTTTTTCTGGAATACTTTTTTCCTTAAATGCTCAGGTTAAAATAACTGACGGGCCTGTCCTGACTCTGGATCCAAACTCACTGCTTGAACTGGAGAGTACCAATAAAGGGTTGCTCATTCCACGAATAGCCATAAATAGTCTAATCCTTCCGGCCCCTCTTACGGCCCCGGTACCTGTGGGAATGATTGTCTACAGCCTTGGAGGATCAATTGCGGATGGCTTTTATCACTGGAACGGAACAGCATGGATACCTTTTGCAACAGGCATTACCAGCCAATGGACAACAAATGGTACCAGTATCTATTACAATACGGGGAATGTCGGTATCGGAACCACAGTGCCGTCAGAGCAGCTTGAGGTGATTGGTAACGTAAAGATCGGGAACGCCACAACAGGTACTATCAGAGCCACAAAAGAGCTGGTGCTGCGCCAGGACGGGGATGTTTATGGCCCTTCAGTTCTCCGTTTGAGAAACAGGACCGCGGAGAACGGAGCTATATTTGAAACCACAGATGCTACCTTTACTCTGGTCGATTTTATTTTCAGGAACTTTCTGCATCAGAGAAATATCAGGCTTGAATCCAGGGCTGCATACGCCAAAACAGGGGCACCCTCTTTTCATCTTGGTGGCCTGAACCCTGACGGTCCGACGCTTTCCCTTGGAGACAATTATGCAGCCTTCAGCAAAAATGTAAGGATAGGAGATTATGTCACTCCTCTTACCGCACTTGATGTTAACGGGCAGATAACTCTCAGATCAGGGGCATCAGCCGGGGCAGTTCTTGTTTCAGATGCGAACGGAACCGGTACATGGACTAATTCGGGCAGTATTTATAATGTCCCCGTAACCAAATCTGTCTCCTCTACTTTACTAAAAACCGAAACAGTTGTTCTTGCCTCTGGTAATATTACACTTACTCTGCCCTCAGTCACAGGTGCTGATGACGGGCTGGCAATCACCGTGAAAAATACAGGTAATTACACTGATTTGATTACAGTTATACCGGAAGCCGGAAAGACAATTGACGCCGATACAGCTTCATTCCTCACCCGGTGGCGTGGCAGAACATATATTGCTACTGGTTCGAACTGGATAAGAAAAGATAGAGAAACCAGGGCAGATAACCTGTTTGATGTAGGTCCGGCAGCAAGTTTTGCAACAATTGCAGAAGTTGTTGAATTCCTGAACATACATATGACCGGTCCGTCTGTTGTCAGGCTTGGAGGGGGAACTTTCAAAATAGATGCAACACAAACCATAAACCTTCCCTATCCTCTGACTTTTGAGGGTATTTCCTTCGGCGAATCAATGATTGAGGCGGCTGCCGGAGTCACAGGCAGCCCCTTGTTCATCTGCGAGACAGAATGCTATTTCAAGATGCTTACGTTCAGTGCTGTTTCCAGTGCTGCCGGAAATGATGCAATTCACTTTACAGGAAGTGAAACTTATCATGAGGTAAAAGATTGTGTCTTCGATGGTTTTAATAAAGGAATTGTTACCACGAATAACACTGACTTATGGATTTTTGAGAATGACTATGAAAATTGTGCCGGAGCAGGTGTGGAAATTGCAGCGGGTGCTGCCAGCGGTGGAAGATTAAGGATATCAGAAACTGATTTTGGACAATGTGCAATAGGGATCAACCTTTTATCGGGTGTCTCCGAGACAGTTTCCATAATCTCCTGTGCTTTTTATAATACAGCAGGGGGAAGCGACATCGGGATTCTATATAACCCTGCCGGTTTTACATCATTTGAAACAATAGCTATTACAAATACCGCCTGGAATAATCAGGGCACTTACATTAGCGGGTTTGATTTCACCCGACCAGATGGCAGAGATGCAGATGCCTTCATTAAGAATAATACAGGGATGGAGGACCATACTCCGCACTGTAATATCAGTGTGGTAAATAACTCCTTAACAACAACTTGTACCACTGCAAACGCCTGGTATAAGATAAACTGGGTAACCACATCCTCCTCAACTACCAAACTATTGCTAAACAATAACCAGATCACGTATCAACCCTCAAATTCAAATGATATTACTTTTTTTATTTCAGGAAATCTTTCGGTTGATAATAATAACAGAAACATTACTATTGGATTGGTAAAAAATGGAGTAACGGGTACACGGTATGGAGGAACAACATTACGAATTTCAACTGCAAATCAGCCATACCAGTTTTCTACAATTATTCATCTGGAAGATATTGTGAAAGGTGATTTTTTCGAGTTTTATTGCTCTTCAGCTACCAGTTCAACTACTGTTATTTTTCAGGATATTAACATTCTTGTTGATTCAAAATGATTATTCGTTGATCTATAAACAAAAATTCTCAAATCAATTTCCATAAAGTGTCAAAGAAAAATACCTCTGTAAAGCCACCAGGCAGTATGTTGATTTTCGCACTGGCTCTGTTCCTGAGCCATTCCGGACTGAGCCAGGGTTTGATTATTTCACCCGGCACAAGCCTTGTTGGCTCCGGCGGTAGT
>DNOQ01000391.1:3033-5069 GCA_003501665.1 Bacteroidales bacterium
AGCGGATCATCACCTGTTCTTTTCAGCAATCTTACAATTGGTTCCGGCAGTACGACTTCAATTCTGACTGCAGGTCAGACGCTGTCCGGAATCCTGTTAAGCAACGGCACGTTGAATGCAAACGGGAACATAACACTTCTTTCCACGGCAACTCAGACAGCGCTTATCGACGGCAGTGGCATCGGCGAGGTATTTGGCGATGTAACAATGCAACGTTACCTTCCCTCAGGGTTTGGCTATAAATACTTCGGTTCCCCGTTCCAGGCGGCCACTGTAGGCGAGTTTGGAGACGATATGGATCTCACGGCACCATTTGCATCATTTTACAGGTATGATGAGGGCCGGACATCTTCAGGATGGGTCACTTATGTAAATCCTGCATGGGTGTTAAATCCGATGGTGGGATATGCAGTTAACTTTGGCTCTTCAGCTGCTGCCAACACTTTAGATGTCACCGGTATAGTCAATAACGGAGCCCTGTCACTGACTCTCTATAATAACGACAATCTTTATACGAAAGGCTTCAGCCTTATCGGAAATCCCTATCCTTCTCCAATCGATTGGAAAGCACCATCAGGGTGGACTAAAGCAAATATCGATGATGCTCTTTATTATTTCAAAAGCAGTACCACAGATCAGTATGGAGGTACTTACAGTACTTACTTGAATGGTATATCGAGCGATGGATTTGCTTCCAATATTATCCCTTCAATGCAGGGATTCTTCGTCCATGTATCCGACGGTACCTGGCCGGTGACCGGTACCCTTTCCATGAATAACGATGTCAGATTGAATAATCAGGCGCATCCTTTTATTAAATCAGCAATGAAAGCGGAAAAACCATATTTAAGACTTGTCTCAGGTTATGCCGATGATTCAACCTCTAATGATCCCCTGGTAGTCTATTTCGACGAGAAGGCAACCTATAACTTTGACGGCCAGCTTGATGCGCTTAAGCTATTTAATACAGATGCGAAAGTGACAAACTTTTATTCCTTCGGCGAGGATGGCCGCAGGTTGTCCATTAATGCTCTGCCTGAGGCAGTAGAAATTCTCTGCACCGTAAGGCTCGGTATCAAAACAGAAAGAGACGGGGAGGTCATATTCAGAATCGAAAGACTTGAAGAAGATTTCTATTATAAAACCATCTATCTGTCAGACATAATTACAGGTAGCAGGCAGGAAATGCAATCTGGCAGACAATACAAGATTAACCTGTCAGCCGATCACTATCAGAACAGATTCTTTCTCCTTCTTTCCAACAACATTACAGATATTCCGGATCTGACTTCGAGTGAAGACCGGGTCAGAATTTATACGGTTCGCGGAATCCTTAAAGTTGAAATTAATCTTCCATCCTGCAAAAACGGGACTCTTAAAATTAATAACATATTGGGGCAGACTCTCTTTATTTATAAGATTGATGAACCAGGCTATCATGAGTTTAATCCAATTCTGAAAACCGGAATCTATATTGTCACTTTCAGCTCAGACACAAAAAAATTCTCAGAAAAGATATTTTTTGAAAGTCAGTGAAATTTACAGATACTATGATAAGCTTATACAGATATGGTAACTAAAAACAACTCTCCTGACACAACGTATGTTGATATCACCGAAGGCATACAGGCCGACAAGAAACTGCTCAGCCTCATCGGACAACTGCAACAAAGTCTTTTTGAGCGGACTTCCCAACTGGAATCTGTCAATAAGGACCTCGACGCTTTTGCCTATGCTGTTTCTCATGACCTGCGTGCGCCGCTTCGTGCCGTTGATGGATTCTCAAAGTTTGTTTTGGAGGATTATGAAGACAAACTCGACTCTGAAGGTAAGCGACTGCTGAATCTGATCCGAACTAACGTACAAAAAATGGATCGGCTAATTATTGCACTGCTTGCATTGTCAAGGGTTTACAGGCGCGAACTGAACTTCTCAGGTATTGATATGACTCAAATGGCAATCTCAGTGTTCAAAGAGCAGGCAGCACCTGATGTTGTTGACAGAATAGAATTTACGGTCGATCCGCTGCCTGAAGC
>DNOQ01000186.1:0-1369 GCA_003501665.1 Bacteroidales bacterium
AGATTGACAATGATTATGCAGGCGTCGTCATGATGTCGTTTCCTACTAATTATAATCACCCTGAACCTCTTAGAATATGGCCTGAAAACCAGTATGACAGGGGCGATATGTTCGCCAATTTCTGTCCGACAAAAAACATGGACTGGTTGTTAAAACCACGCCAGAATTATGTACTCAAATACAGGTTTCTGGTTTACAACGGACACATCAATAAAGAAAAAGCAGAAAGTTCCTGGTACCATTATGCATATCCACCGAAAGTTAAAGTCATTAAAGAATGAAATATCTTACTTATATTGCCATTGCTTTTTTTATATAGTATTAAGGACTTAATCAGTTTTATTATTATCATCAAAAATATTTTTCCGGAAAATATGAGAAGACGAAAATTTATTTCCCAGACAATTACTGTCGCTACCGGAACTATGATTATTCCGACCATTGTTCCTTCATCAGTAATTGGCAAAAATCCTCCAAGTGATAAAATAAACATCGGGCAGATAGGATTTGGAAGAATCGCTATGGTCCATGACCTTGAAGAAACATTAAAATATGATGTAGCACGGGTAATTGCAGTCGCCGATTATGATTCAATCCGACTTGCCAAAGGGAAAGAGTTTATTGAGAATTACTACACAAAGAAGACCGGTAAAACAGGATATGTGAATGTTAAAACCTGTGGAGACTACCATGAAATAATTTCAGACATGGGTATCGATGCCGTAATCATATCGACGCCCGATCACTGGCACGCCCAGCCGGCAATCGAAGCGGCCCTTGCAGGAAAGGATATTTATCTTCAGAAGCCTAACTCATTAACTATCGCGGAAGGAAGACTTCTGAGTGATGTAATTAAAAGAAAAGGCGTTATTCTGCAGGTTGGAACCCAGCAACGCTCTTCTGTACAATTCAGGTATGCTGCTGAACTTGTAAGAAACGGCCGGATAGGTAAACTTCACACAGTCAAGATAGGCCTGCCAGGAGATTCTGCAGGTCCGGAAGCTCCCGAACAACCGGTCCCGAAAAACCTTAATTATGATGCATGGCTGGGTTCCACCCCGGAAGTATACTATACCGAAATGAGGGTGCATCCGCAGAACAGCATAACTGACAGACCCGGATGGCTGAGATGTCAACAGTTCGGAGCCGGTATGATAACAGGCTGGGGTCAACATCATTATGAGTCGGCTGCCTGGGGAATGGATACTGAATATACAGGTCCTGTCACTGTGGAAGCTGTAGCACAATTCCCAAAATCAGGACTTTGGGATGTACACGGAGACTTTATGTCAAAGGCTGAATATAAGAATGGAATAACAGTGCTTACCAGCGGCGGATATCCTAACGGAATTAAATATGAGGGTACTGA
>DNOQ01000186.1:1436-2688 GCA_003501665.1 Bacteroidales bacterium
GACCCTGGAATACTGACTTCGATAATAGGACCAAATGAGATTCATTTGTATGAAAGCAATGAACACCACGGTAACTGGCTCGAATGCATCAAATCACGAAAAGAACCCATCTCCCCTGCAGAGGTCGGTCACCGTGCATGTACAATATGCCTGGTAACACATTTAGCCATGAAGCTCGGACGTAAATTAGACTGGGACCCTGAGAAAGAAAGATTCATAAATGATGATGAAGCCAATAAATGGCTCTCCATACCACAGCGTAAACCGTACGGGACGGACTATTTAAGAATGTAACTGCTTATGAAAAAAAGGCATTGCACAATACTTTTGATAATCACGGGATTAATGACGTTCTTCTCTTCAGACGGAGCAAAAATAACAGCTGAAAAGATCGGCTCAAAGATAAATGTCACTATTGACGGGAAATTCTTTACCAGTTATATATTTTCAGATGATGAGAAATATCCGTTCTTCTTTCCGGTGAACGCACCACTTTCAGGGGGATCAGTCACTTCGATGCGTAACGCAATTTATCCTCATCATTCATCACTCTTTTTCGGTTGCGACCTGGTTAATGGAGGAAATTACTGGCAAGAGGGACTGGAACGGGGCAGGATCATCTCTGTTAATGCCCGGATAATCAGGCAGGGTGGTGATTCAGCTGTAATTGCTGATGAGTGCATCTGGAGCAGGCCGGGTGCAACATCACCGGTTAAAGATACCCGTAAATACACGATAACATCTCCCTCGCCAGACCTGTATCAGATCGATGTCGAGATATCAATGGAAATGCTTATGGATGTTCATATCCTGAAAACAAACCACTCTCTTTTCAGTGTCAGGATGGCAGCTGATCTGGCAGTGACAAACGGAGGAACAATGATAAATGCAGAAGGAGAGGTCAGCGAAAAAGAGACTTTTGGCAAAAGATCGGCATGGATTGATTTTTATGGCAAGAGGGGATGCGCAACGGAAGGAGTGGCAATTATGCAACATCCCTCCAATCCGTGGTATCCTTCTCCCTGGTTTACCAGAGATTACGGTTTCATGTCACCTACCCCTATGTTCTGGCCTGAAAACGGAGAAGAGACTTTCCTGAAAAATGGAACGCGGCTTCTATTACGGTACCGTGTTCTCGTACATGGCGGAACTCATATTGAAGCCAGGATAGAACAAGAATTTAAAAAATACAGCTCCGGGAAATAACAAAGAATTTTAATTTACGCCGATCAGTGATTCATTCTGTTATTTG
>DNOQ01000258.1:0-3483 GCA_003501665.1 Bacteroidales bacterium
TTCTGGTAGTTTTAATGATTTAAAGCCTCCCTTCAGATGCTAAGTTAACGATAACGAACCCTTCCCCTTAGCCTTAAGGGGAAAGCCTGTCCCGCGATAGCGGGAGGCAGGGATAGGGTTTCTGACAAATCAATGGAAGGTCAGGGCTAGGATTGAAAACCTAAAAGTGGAAGGTTAAGAATAAGGTTATAAACATTACTATGAGAAATATTAAGTTTATGAATTTATAATCGAATAGAAATGGACAAAATAAAGAATAAGGAGATATGGTTTGTAACAGGAAGCCAGGATTTATATGGCCCCGGGACACTTAAACAGGTAGCAGCGGATTCGGTGGAGATTGCTCAGTCACTTGATAAATCGCCGGAGATAGTGGCCAAAGTGGTCTTCAAGCCGGTTCTTGCCAGTCCGGATTCCATTAATGAATTATGTACTGAGGCAAACAATGCAAAACAATGTATAGGACTTATTACCTGGATGCATACTTTTTCGCCGGCGAAGATGTGGATCAGAGGGCTTACCATCCTTAATAAACCTTTCCTTCATTTCCATACACAACTTAACAGGGACATACCGTGGGAAACCATCGATATGGATTTCATGAATCTTAACCAGTCGGCTCACGGTGACCGGGAATTCGGATTTATCGGAACCCGGATGAGGCTGAACAGGAAAGTTGTGGTGGGTCATTATGAGGATCCTGATGCTGTCAGCCGGATTGCCGTCTGGGCAAGAGCTGCAGCAGCTTATGATGATGCACTCGGTATGAAGGTCGCACGATTCGGTGACAATATGAGGGAAGTGGCTGTTACTGAGGGAAATAAGGTTAGTGCGCAGATCAGGATGGGATATTCTGTATATGGATATGGTATCGGAGATCTGGTAAAAGCTGTAAATGAAGTATCAGCAGCCGATATAAAGAAGCTTTTAACAAAATATGCCGCGGAATATAAAATGACAAAAGAGGTGGCAGATTCTGATACTTTAAAGGAAGCTGCAAGAATAGAAATCGGGATGGAGACATTTCTTGAATCGGGAGGATTCAAAGCTTTCACGACAACATTCGAGGATCTTCACGGACTGAAGCAGCTTCCCGGACTGGCTGTTCAGAGACTAATGGCAAAAGGATACGGATTTGGTGCCGAAGGTGACTGGAAAACAGCAGCACTTGTGAGGTCAATGAAGGTGATGGCAGAAGGACTTAAAGGCGGAACTTCCTTTATGGAGGATTATACATATCATTTCGATCCCAAAGGTATGAGAGTGCTTGGTGCACATATGCTCGAAGTATGTCCGACAATTGCAGCTGGCAAACCTTCCGTCGAAATTCATCAGTTGTCGATAGGAGGCAAAGCCGATCCGGCAAGGCTTGTATTTAAAACAGCTCCCGGAAGAGGGATCAACGCTACGGTTATTGATATGGGAAACAGATTCAGGATGATAGTGAACGATGTTGAAGTGGTGAAATGTCCGGATATGCCCGGACTGCCGGTTGCAAGTGTATTGTGGAAACCGATGCCGGATCTCAGAACCGGTGCAGCTGCATGGATACTTGCCGGAGGTGCTCATCATACAGGCTTCAGTAGTGCCATTACAGCGGAATATCTGGAAGATTTTGCAGATATGATGGAAATTGAGTTTATACTGATAGATGATGGTTGCGATCTTAAGGCTTTGAAAAAAGAATTAAAATGGAATGAGATGTATTATCATCTGGCAGGAGGATTGATATAATATTACTTAAAGCATTATGCTGGAAAAACTAAAGGAAAGAGTTTACAGGGCAAATATCGATCTGGTTAAATACGGCCTGGTTATTCATACATGGGGAAATGCAAGCGGCAGAGATCAGAAAACCGGATATATCGTAATTAAACCTTCGGGAGTGAGTTATAAAAAGATGAACGCGGGAGATATGGTAGTCCTCGATCCGGATGGCAATATCATTGAAGGGAACTATAAGCCATCAACAGATGCTCCCACACATCTGATGCTTTATGAGAAATGGGATACGGTAAACGGAGTGGTACATACGCATTCCACGTATGCTACAGCGTGGGCGCAGGCCGGTAAAGATATTCCGGCTCTGGGCACCACACATGCCGATCATTATTACGGTGAGGTCCCCTGTACCAGGAAACTGACGGAAAAGGAGATTGAGCATAATTATGAGATCAATACCGGTAAAGTAATAATTGAGAGACTTGCCAGAATTGATCCTCTTGCGGTGCCATCTGTCCTGGTCAATTGTCATGGGCCTTTCAGCTGGGGACTTGATGCAGAGGAGGCTGTGTACAATGCTGTTGCCCTGGAAGAAATAGCCAGAATGGCATTATATACCGTAACACTCGGTCAAACTATGTCTGTTGATGGTTATCTTCTGAAAAAGCATTATAAAAGGAAACATGGTAAGAATGCTTATTACGGCCAGAAGAAATTAAAATGATTATAAATAAATCATGTTGCTGGTTAGGAATAAATGAATTTTTTTACTATTAATATCACATAACCAGCAACCAGCAACCAGCAACCAGCAACTTAATTAAATATATACACCATGCCTAAAAAATATGTTATTGGGATTGATTATGGAACTGACTCGGTGAGATCTGTGGTTGCAGATACGAGTAATGGAAGAATTGTCGGTACATCGGTTTTTGAATATCCAGGATGGAAGAAAGGGTTGTACTGTGATCCGGCAGCCAACAGGTTTCGCCAGCATCCGCTTGATTATATTGAGGGTCTGGAAAAATCAGTTAAAGGCGCTCTTAAAGGTTTAAGCAGGGAAGTTATTAAGAATATTTCAGGTATCACTGCAGACACTACCGGATCAACTCCGGTTGCAGTTGACAGGAATGGCATACCACTTTCGCTCAAACCCGGCTTTGAGAATGATCCGGATGCCATGTTCATCTTATGGAAAGATCATACTGCTGTTAATGAAGCAGCTGAAATAAATGAACTTGCAAGGTCGTGGGGAGGCGTTGATTTTACGAAATACGAAGGAGGGATATATTCTTCGGAATGGTTCTGGGCAAAAATCCTTCACGTAATCCGTCAGAATGAAAATGTAAGGAAGAATGCATTTTCATGGGTAGAGCATTGTGACTGGATCCCTGCCCTGCTCACCGGCAATACTGATCCTCTGAAGCTCAAACGAAGCCGTTGTGCTGCCGGGCATAAGGCAATGTGGCATAAAGATTTTGATGGTCTGCCTCATGAAGAGTTCCTCGTTAAGCTTGACCCGAAACTTGCAGGTTTGCGGGACCGTCTCTATAAAAGAACCTACACATGTAACATTTCAACAGGTACAATAACTGCAGTATGGGCAAAGAAGCTGGGAATACCCGAAGATGTGAAAGTAGGAGTCGGCGCTTTTGATGCTCACCTTGGAGCAGTCGGGGGAGAGATCAGTCCTGATCAGCTCATCAAGGTCATGGGAACTTCTACATGTGATATGCTGATTACACCGATAGAAAAGGG
>DNOQ01000258.1:3556-5932 GCA_003501665.1 Bacteroidales bacterium
TTATGGCCTATTGATTCAGTCATTACGAAACTGACATGGTTCGACAGGAAAACAAAAGAAAGGATAAGACAGGAAACATCGGATAAGATGATAGGGGAACTAAGCAGGCAGGCAGCAGCAGTTAATAACGATGAAACGGCACTGATTGCTCTTGACTGGCTGAATGGCAGACGTACGCCCGATGCAAATCAGGCACTTAAGGGAGCCATTACCGGACTATCAATTGGATCAGATGCTCCCCGTATTTTCAAAGCCCTTGTGGAAGCTACAGCCTTCGGTTCAAGAATGATCAATGAAAGATTCATTGATGAAGGTGCAAAAATTGACGGAGTGATTGCAGTGGGTGGTGTTGCCAAAAAGAATCCGTTTGTGATGCAGATCATGGCTGATGTCTGCAATATGCCCATTAAAGTGGCTAAGTCGGACCAGACCTGCGCTCTTGGATCAGCAATGGCCGCATCGGTGATGGCCGGAATATATAAAAATGTTCCTGCTGCACAAAAAGCAATGGGAGGAGGATTCGAAAAAATATACACACCAAATGCCACAAGGGCAAAGAAGTATGATGATCTTTATAAAAAGTACCGTAAACTCGGATCTTTTATCGAGAATGAACTAACGTAGCTTCTTTGTGGAAAAAGGCTCAGGGGCTCAGGGGCAAAGGGGCGCAGCGGGGAAGAGGCACAGGGGCATAAAGGCACAGGGGCACAGGGGGATTATAACCGGAAATTGTTTAAATTCTGAAATTGATAAATTATGAGGAAACTGTTTGTTTTATTACTGGCTTTCTCTTCTGGAGTGTTTATTGTGAATGCACAGAAAGAGAGTATGGCTCCTGTCAATCAACTGGTGATTGTTGCCAATAATCCCGGACCGGTTATAAGCAAAGATATTTACGGTCATTTTTCGGAGCATCTCGGAACATGCATTTATGGAGGGCTCTGGGTAGGCCGTGATTCTAAAATCCCGAATACTGATGGATTAAGGAATGATGTCCTCTTTGCCCTTAGGGAGATAAAGGTTCCTAACCTGAGATGGCCGGGCGGCTGTTTTGCGGATACTTATCACTGGAAAGATGGTATAGGTCCCCAGAATCAGAGAGCTTCAATCGTTAATACCCACTGGGGAGGAGTTACGGAAGATAATTCATTCGGAACTCATGAGTTTATGAGTCTCACAGAACTTCTTGGATGTGATGCATACATCAATGGCAACGTTGGTTCAGGCACTGTGAGAGAAATGGCTGAATGGGTTGAATATCTGACATCTGATTCTGACAGTCCGATGACAAGGCTTCGTAAGCAAAACGGAAAAGATGAGCCCTGGAAAGTAAAATATTTCGCAATAGGAAATGAGAACTGGGGTTGTGGTGGTAATATGACAGCCGATTTCTATACAAATGTGATGCGTCAGTATTCAACATACCTTAATAATTACAGCCGCAACAGTCTCTACAGGGTGGCCTGTGGTCCTTATGACTACAATTATGCCTGGACCGAGACTCTTATGAAGGATCCGGACAGCCGGTCAAGGTTTCAGGGACTTTCAATACATTATTACTCACTGGTCGACGGCTGGAACAAAAAGGGTTCTGCAACCGAATTTAGCGAAAGGGAATGGTTCCGGACAATGAATTCAAACATCCAGATGGATGTGATAATAAAGGGTCATAAGGCAATCATGGACCGTTATGATCCTCAGAGAACAAAAGGACTTGTGGTTGATGAGTGGGGCAACTGGTTCAATGTAGAGCCTGGAACAAATCCTGGATTCCTTTATCAGCAGAATACAATCAGAGATGCAGTTACGGCAGCCATTCATCTGAATATTTTCAACAAACATGCCGACAGGGTATATGTGGCCAATCTGGCACAGATGGTCAATGTGCTTCAGTCAGTTATTCTGACAAAGGATGATAAAATGGTTCTGACACCTACCTATCATGTTTTCAGGATGTTCAGCGTTCACCAGGAGGCTAAATTACTGACCACCGATCTCCGCTGCGAGGATTATGAATTCCAGGGAAGCGCGATACCGGCCATTTCAGCATCAGCTTCAGTGGATAATACAGGTAAAGTCCATATATCTTTTGCAAATCTGAATCCAAACAAAGAGATTACACTTACCTGTCCGGTTATCGGTGAAACATATAAAACAATTACAGGGGAGGTTCTGACAGCAGGTCAGATGAATGCATTCAATTCCTTCGAAAAGCCTGAAGTTGTCAAACCTGCTCTCTTTAAGGGATTTAAGATGAAGGATGGCATATTGACAGTAACAATGCCCGCAAAGTCGGTGGTGGTGCTGGAACTGGTGAAATAATCTCTGCTCTCAATTGTATCCGTCCTGCTTTAAGAGATAATATCAATAATTTTT
>DNOQ01000117.1 GCA_003501665.1 Bacteroidales bacterium
ACAGGCTTGAGGATACCGGGAACCCGCTCTACTCTCATCTTCTGAGATGGAACAACTCAAATCATATTAAGAAGCATTTCTCGGACAATGTCAAGGCATCAGTCGATGGATATGACCCGCTCGCCAGTCTGGCTGCAGGGCTGCCAGGTGACTTCGAAAGATGGTCGCCTCTTGCAAAAGCACAGTGGCTGGAGACGACCGTCTTCATGTCGGGTTATCTCCTCTCCTCACAGGGCGACCGAATGGGGATGGCCAACTCAATTGAAGGACGTTATCCCTTCCTCGATTATCGGGTGATTGAGTTTTGTTCGACTCTCCCTGACAAATTAAAGCTGAACGGGATGAATGAAAAGTTCCTCCTGAAGAAGTTGATGCAAGGTAAGATCCCTGAGAGTATAGTTAAGAGACCCAAACAGCCCTACAGGGCCCCGATAAGCAGTGTTTTCGTGGGCAAGGGAAGGCCGGAATATATACCGGAGATGCTCTCTGAGAGACAAACCCGGCAGGCTGGTGTCTTTAGTTACAATTCAGTATCGGCATTGCTTGGAAAAATCGGGAATACAGGTACAGCCTCTGAGATGGATAATATGGTAATAACCTCCATTATCTCCACACACCTCCTTTACAACCAGTTTATTGAAAATAATAACCCTGAGTTTCAAAATGCACCCTTAAAAAATCTGAAAGTAATTCAAGACCATGAGTAACAAGAAACCATTTACAAAAGATATTATCCTGCTTGATGACATTGAGCATGTTGTTAGTAACATCGTCGAGCAACTGCGCCAGGATATTCTGCACAGGTTCAAGAGATACGGTGCGGTAGTCGGAATAAGCGGCGGGATCGATTCCTCCGTCTGCTTCGCCCTGGCAGCTAAAGCCTTTGGGGCAGAGAAGGTTCTCGGGGTAATGCTTCCCGAGAAGGACTCTAGTCCTGACAGTGAGATGCTTGCCAGGGAACTGGCTGCCAAATTCGGTGTAAAGGCAATCAAGGAAGAGATCACCGATGCCCTGTCAGGGTTTGGATGTTATGAAAGGCGTGACGAAGCAGTAAAAAGAGTTTTTCGGGAATATGATCCCATAACCTGGAAGATGAAGATCGGAATCAGGCAGAGTGGTTTGTTCAATAACCTCCCTCCTATTTTCAATCTTACTGTAATTGATAAGGATGGAAATGCAAAAGATAAAATCCTTCCGGTCAATGAGTATCTTCAGATAGTCGCTGCCTCAAACTTCAAGCAGCGTACAAGGATGTCAATGCTTTATTATCATGCGGAGGCACTTCATTACGCCGTTGTTGGAACACCCAATAAGCATGAACAGGAACAAGGGTTCTTCGTAAAATACGGCGATGGTGCCGGGGATGTCATGCCCATAGGAAATCTTTACAAGACGCAGGTCTACCAGCTTGCTGAATACATGGGAGTTCCAAAGGGAATTATTGAACGTACGCCAACAACTGATACCTATTCTGCCGAGCAGACACAGGAGGAGTTTTTCTACCAGCTGCCTTTCTCTCTTATGGATCAGTTCTGGTACGGCTTTGAGAATGGTTACGCCGCTGGTGAAGTCGCTTCTGCTATGGGCGAAACAACCGAGCGCGTCGAAGCCCTCTTCCGTAATTTTGAACGCAAACGCAAGACCACTGAATACCTTAGGATGCCGCCTATCCGCGACTACTACCAGGATTAGGTATTAGCTGATTCTGGATTAGCTACGAGAATTAAAATTGTTACTTGGAGGTTTTTAAACACACAGGTATGAATGCATTTGATTATTTTTTCGAGAATACAAATAGCCTTGAAAAGCCGTTTCTGGTCGGCAGGGAAGAGATTAATTATAAGGATCTCCATTCAAGCTGTCTTAATATTGCAGCATGGATCAACGAAAAGGTAGGAACAGAAAGGCACATTATGCTGCTGTCAATTAACAATCTCTTCTTCCTGAAAACCTACCTGGCTATTATCAAATCGGGAAACATCTGCATTCCTCTTGATCCATACATAGAAAAGGAAAATTTCGATTATATCAGCCGGTTGACCAATCCATCAATGATCTTCCTGACAGAAGAAATTGGAAAGAAGCTTCCTGTGAGTGATTACAAATGCATCTACCCGGGAGAAATAGAGGGAATTGAGAAGCGCGTAAAACCGGCAAAGTTCCCGGTCAATTTTAACAGGGAGCTTTGTGGGGAGATCATCTTCACTTCCGGGTCCACAGGGAAGCCCAAGGGAGTAATGATATCACACAAAAATCTGATCGCCAACACATCATCAATTGTTGAGTATCTCCAACTCACCCCTGATGACAGGATCCTGGTTGTATTGCCCTTCTATTATTGCTATGGACTTTCGTTGCTCCATACACACCTGAGAGTGGGCGGATCAATAGTATTTAATAACTCTTTCATCTTCCTTGGAGGTGTTCTTAGGAATCTTATTGATCACAAATGCACGGGTTTTGCAGGAGTGCCAAGTCATTTTCAGATCCTTCTCAGGAAATCAGATTCTTTCAAGCAAACCAGTTTCCCCAATCTCCGATATGTGACTCAAGCCGGCGGCAAACTGGCACCTATTTTCATTGATGAGTTCCGTGAAGCCCACCCCGGAACAAAATTTATTGTAATGTACGGGCAAACGGAGGCCACAGCAAGGCTTTCCTGGCTGCCACCGGAATTATATGAAAGAAGGAAAGGATCTATGGGGAAAGGTATTCCCGGAGTGGAGCTCGGGGTCGTCAACGAATCGGGTGAGTCCATCAAGCCAGGTGAGACCGGAGAGGTTATAGCAAGGGGAGACAATATCATGATCGGTTATTTTGCCGATGAGGAGGGCACGAAAAATACCATCCGAAAAGGATGGCTTTACACCGGCGACCTTGGCACAGTTGATGAGGATGGCTATATCTATCTGACCGCCCGGTCCAAGGAGATAATAAAAGTCCGGGGAAAACGTATCAGCCCGAAAGAGGTTGAAGCAGTTATACTCGCACTTCCTGAAGTAATCGACTGCACAATTGAAGGGGTTGAAGACGAAATAGAGGGCGAAATGCTGAAGGCTACCGTTACAGTCAGAAAAGAAAGTATCAGTTCTATCACCCGGGAGAAGCTGATCCACCATTGCTCACAGCACCTTGCCCTGTTTAAAGTTCCCCAAGTCTATGAATTCAGAGATGATCTGACGATCAGCGCCACGGGTAAAAAAATCAAAAAAGTCTGACCCTCAAATCTATCAAAATTAGAAATATAGAAGGTTAATCTGATTGACCGGGAGGATTAAGGATAGCCTTGTCCTCTTTTATTTGTCATTCATCACTTTTTTCATCATTTTCGTCAAATGCGTATGGTATTATTCGGAATTCCGTTCTAATTTAGACAGAAATTTAACTAATAAGTGACATTAATTCGACTAAAGATGAAGAAAATTACTAAATTGATGCTCATGGTTGTCGCCGTCATGATGGTGGCAACGGGATGCCAGAAGAATGAAGAGGTTATTGATGTTTCCCTGAAATCTTCCGGAGTAATGACAGTAGTTGCTAACTGGCAGTCTGGTAGTGCCGTATTCGAGTGTGGCAAAGCCGGGGGTGCTTGCGCATATGCGTTCAAAATTGATGAATGGGATGAATACTTTGGAATGGATGGCGAATATGAAACCATGGAGGGCAACTCCATTGTCATCCTCAACAGTGATGGCAAGACCTTCGACTTTACATCTGAATATCCTGTATGTAAGGTTATTGTTAAGGCTGGAAGAGGTGCATATATCTACACTTATCCTGAGGGAGGGGTTTATGAAGATTCGGGATTAATAGGTTTTCAGGGCAAAGGGATAAGCCACGTCACCTTCTGCTATGCTGAACCCCCTGAATTGATCATCGCAGTCAAAGCCCGATACCTTAGGTATATTAATGAAACAACCTCAACTGAAGACAACTGTGAAAGCGCTGGTTTGGTTGCTTTTACTTCAGGCTGGTGCAGTATCCTCGAATATAACCCCTATCCTTCAACTTCGAGCTTTAATATGGTTCGTCAGGGGGTAGTCGTTGGGAGTGTCGTAGTTAATGCAGATGGCGATGTGACAGTTACTCTCGAAGAAGGTAAAACTCTGACAACTGCCTGGTTGTTCATTGGAACCCTCGAAGAGCTTCAGACGGCCAATCTGAAGGATGGTTGCCCGAACTTTACCAACCCGGCTGTCTGGATTCCGAACACTAACGCCCAGACTGACGCATTAGGGCTCTCTTATATGTTTTTTGATCTTTAGTAAATCCAATACATATCAAGATTAAAAAAGGTGTCCATCCGGGCACCTTTTTTAATTCCTGCACAATAGTGGCGTTTTATTAGGTTTGGCCATTCCACCCTGCAATTCTTGCAAGCATCCACCACATTGCCTTCGCCAGTCTTATTGAACCCACATCTGATATGTGACCATAGGTTGTCGGCACATAATTTTCGGGAACTATTGCAGGATACGTATAGGTATTATGTGTCTGTGTGGTCTGAACTCCGGAATTGCTCCAACATAATATATCTGCATAGTCAAATAATATCCTGCTCGCATCAAGTGCAACATAGTCCCTGATTTGTTTCCATCTGAGATGATTATTATACCCGTATAATCCTGAATAATCGTCCACCGGTCCCGTGGTAAAGAATACCCTGGTCGGATAACCTCTGGTTGCACAATGATCGACATATTCCTGCGTTGCCCGCAGGTAATCAGATATCGCAGCACTGGTCATATAGTCCGGATCGTAACACCATCCAAAGCCAAACGCGGCCAGCGCAGGCCCATTGGTAGCACAATAATCAAGGCTCGCTTTTGTCTGGGATATCGCTCCGGAGCTCGTATACCAATCCTGCTCCCCGTAAAAATGAACCCAACCTGTCGGACCACTCCGGTAAGACCCCCACGTAGCTTCGTTTACCCTTAAATTACTCGTAGTATACGGCTCAGGTGTACCTGAGGCTATCTGGCTGACTGAATATACAGGGTTCAGATTCTTAAGCAGGACCATGCCCGTCCTGATCGCATTGGTATGTGACTCACCAGCATATGATAACCACATCTTCTTTACCTGGTCTATATAATACTGGGGAATATCATCATACTTATCAACAACACTGTGATCAGCAATAATCTGGGCTCCCTGAATCTCGGACTGTGTCTTTAAGACCTTTTCATCACCATACCCTATTCCTTCCTGATTTACCGCATAGGCCCTGACACGATACTCAGTGTCAGGATTCAGGTTAGTCATTGTGCTTATAAAATCGCCGTTTCCTGAACCATCTTCAGTATGGAAATCCTTAATTGTAGGACCTGCCTCAATACCCCAGCAAACGCCCTTTGAAATAATGTCGGATCCGCCGTCAAGCTTTATCTTGCCACCTGAGATAGCGGATGTGGATGTTACTCCAGTTATTGATTCTGTTTCGAGTTCCGGCAGTTTGGAGCTTCCGGCATTTTCACAGGAAAGAGACATTGAGAAAAGGGCCAGCATACTGAGTGAGATAAATATGATGCTGTACCTCCGCGAACCAAAGTTTCTTATAGCTTTCATAGTATAAATCTTAAGACAGTTTTCATATACTAAATACAACTGGTATGGTTAATTAGTTCATAAACGAGACGGGAAATTGACAGCCTGGTATGGTTTAATCCGATAATCGGCTGATTCCCTCTCCTATAATAAATGAAATTTCTGTCTGAATATTGCCTGTTTTTAGAGAATTAATCACCAACCATGGTCGATTGATCAAAGTATGAGTCATGTCTTGCGAAAATATTGGCATTCAGCATTGTGTTTCCTGTAACTTTATGACCTCCCATTCGTTTAACTTGTTTAATACAATTTATGTGTTACTGTTTGAAGTCGATAAAAGCGTGCGGGATATTTTAGGAAGAAATCCAATGAAAAAGTTATTATTCTTTACGGCAATCATATTATTGCCAGTAGGATTGCTGGGACAATATAGCGGAAACCTTACCGGTAATACCACATGGGGGCCTGGGGAAATAACAGTTATCGGGAACATTGATGCCGGTGGATATGTTTTAACCATAGCTCCAGGTACAACAGTTAAAATTTATGATAATGTAAGAATATTCATTCCGGGGCCATCAAGAATCATTGCTGATGGAGATGAGACAAACAAGATCATTTTTGAGGCATACTCCAATACATGGAATCATATTGAATTAAACAGTTCCTCGGGCAACCTGTTCGATCACTGTATTTTCCGGGACGGTTCAGATCTGACAAACTGGCCTTGGAAAGGTGGCGCTGTATACATCAATTTATCATCAGCAATTATTACAAATTGTACATTCACCAATAACAGGGCAGAAATGGGGGGGGCCATCACCATATATCAATCAGATGTACAATTGACGGATTGTGAATTTTATAATAACACGGCTACCAGAGGTGGTGCCATTCATATCCAGGAGGATGAATCAGACCTAACTCCAAACATTACTGTAATGATTGACAGATGCAAAGTGTATCAAAATTTTGCTGATCAGACCGGTGGTATTCATATTGCCAACAATTCCACAGCTGTGATACAGAATAGCCTGATATTTAATAACACAAGTAATGTGAACGGGGGCATTGCTACGAATAATTTTCCGGCTTCCACTTTGGGATTGGTGACACTGTTTAATTGTGTTGTTGCAAACAATACTCCGCACGATATCAGTTTCAGAGGATCTGCCAGAACGACAGCCCAAAATTGCATTTTCTGGGGATCTGAACAGTCTGTGTTTTTCCTTCAGGATGAACCTCAATCATCAAATATGACCAATTGTGCAGTCCAGGGTGCATGGAAGAATAGCGAAATCAACATTGCCAGCACCTTTACAAACAGCTTTAAATTGAATTCCCTGAACAGCGCCCTGGACGGACCAAACTTTATAAATCCTCTGACTGATTATAGTATTCTTTCCGTCTCTCCATGTAAAGATCATGGCATAACTGCAGGAGCTCCTACAACTGACTACCTAAGGAACACTCGTGTCGAACCTTATGACATTGGCGCCTATGAGGTTCAACGTCAGCTTGTCAGTTGGACCGGAGAAGAGAACAGCGATTGGATGGATGTTGACAACTGGTCATCTGGGGCAATACCAGGAAGTGGTGATGATGTAAGAATTACCAATGTTGGGTCTCCTCCAACGATCTCATCCGGTAGCGGACAGAGTTATAATCTGATAATTGACCCCTCAGCCACACTTACAGTCGCGACAGGAGGATCATTATCCGCCGCAGGATCTCTCATAATCAACTCCTCCGCCACGAATAACAGCGGGTCCCTCATCAACCAGGGTACGGTTACCGGAAGTGTTGTATATAATCGTACAATCCCTGATGACGGGGCAACCCAACGGTGGCATTATATCTCTTCCCCGGTGGTTCCAACGAACATTATTTCCTCCAAATCGTTCTATCCATGGAATGAGGTCAACGGTGTTTGGGGCGCCCCAACCAGTAATATTATAAGTGGTACCGGCTATACTATTATAGGTGGTGGGTCAGTATCCTTCCTCGGTTCGTTATTGTCTTCCAACCTTTCTCTAGATGCAACCTCGCCATACAACGATGTGCTAACCGGGACGAATTACAGTGGACGGACGTATGTACAGGGTGATGGGCATTCCGGAACAACCCGCAGTTACTTAAATTATGGCGGCGGCGGGTTTAACCTGCTTGGGAATCCATTTACCTCAGCACTCAGAGTGACTGCCGGGTTGTCAGCCAATAATTTTCTGGATGTCAATCTGGCTGAATTTGACCCTAACTATGTTGCTGTATACCTGTATAACGGAAATTCCTACCGTTATATCGGCAGTTCAACAGGTTGGGATATTGATAATCCGACATCACTCTCAGAAAATCACATCCAGGTTGGCCAGGCATTCTTTGTATTAGCGATGAATGATTACTCCACTTTCAGTTTTACCAAAGAGATGCAGGATCATAATACATCGGTTCCGCTGTTAAAGTCGAACGGGTCCGACGTACGCTGGCCCGGAGTACGGTTGAGAGTCAAAAATGGAGACAACGAGTCCTCCACCCTGATTGTATATGATGCAGAGATGACAATAGGCCTGGATCCGGGTTATGATATCGGTCTTATGAGTGCCGGACCAGGAATCGAAATATATTCTGTGCTGGCAACTGATGACAAGAGTGTTAATTATACCCGTCAGGCCTTGCCCGTCGCAGGAATAGATACAATCGTTGTACCTATTGGACTTGATTCCCGGAATAGCGGGGACATTACATTCTCTGCAGAAACAGTGCCCTTAAATTCATACAAATACCTGCTTGAAGATCGACAGACGGGTATCATTACTGACCTTGGAAGGAAAACCTATACAACCTCAATTTCAGGGGACTCCTACGGTACCGGAAGGTTCTTTCTGCACACCACCGCTATTAACAGAAGAAAATACAAGCCTGAAACTGACTATCCTGAAATGGTAGATGTGCGAATCTGGTCATCAGGTGAAAGAGTGATCATAGCAGGTAATGTTAGTGACAAGGCCATCTGTGAGATCTATGATATGAACGGACAAAAAGTCCTCTTGAATCATCTCACCGACGGAGAATTGAATATTGTTAAGACCGGCTCAACAATAAAGGGCGCCATTATCGTCAAAATCGTTGATGGGACAAAAGTCATTACCAAAAAGGTGGTGATTCTGTAAAAGATTGCTTGCAATCAATCATAAGCATCTTCTCATAATATGCTGGACCGGGTGTATCTGTAACATCCGGGCTTATCCAGTCATATCCTCCTGGCACTCAAGCAACCACGGCCCCGGAGGCAGGGATTGATTCCTTCCTGCTTATGTTATAAAATGCGATACTGTTCCACAGAAATAAAATAGTGAAATTAATCTCATAGATTTCCATAACTGTCTGGGGGAAAGAGATCTCATTGAACCCCTGCGGAATATTTAAACTCACAACCAATCTAAAAGCAACAAAATTTACCATGTAGAAGATGGCTATGAATACCGGCACAATCGGTAATCCTATTTTCGTCAGAAATTTCTGTGTCTGAGTGGAATACTTATTGATCAAAGGAATTAACATGAAATATAAGATAACAAAGGCAAAATAGATTTTGCCGGTTGTTATCCGAATCCCGAAAATGGTAAACAGATACTCCAGATTATGCAGGTTGAGTTCATTAGAACCTCTCTCACCCATCCATTCCGGTGCATTAAGATCAAAAAGACGCTGTCCCCAGTTTGTCTCTTCACCAATAACGACAATGCAAAACAAAACAAGTAAAAGGAAAAAATAATTCCTCTTCGTTCTAAAGATATACTCTCCTGTTGGCAACCTGGATTTGAAAAACAGATAGCAGAAAAGACACGCTGCCAGCAAAACACAAATTAATGATAAGTTCTCTGTAAAACCATCCTCAATTGTCAGACGAAGAGCATCCTCTGGCTTCAGAATATATAAAATGACCACGTATGATGCAATTAAGCCCAGGAATATCAGGGATCCGCATACAAGTTTCTTTTTCATAATGAGTAAGTTTTTGTCGTTTAACAATGTTATTATTGATTCAAAATATTGTGTAAGTTCTCATTATACTGCCTCGACTCAATTCCTAGTGATCTACATACCGCTGAGCCATCTTTCAACAGATATTTTGCCTTGTTGTTGAAAAGAAAAAATGAAACATAAAAGTATTTTAATCGTTAAAAATAGTATGTTTGTCAAAGTTATTTATTCATTCGTCAAAAATAAACCCTGAACTTGAAAAAGATACTGTTAGCAGTAGGTCTTACCATTTGTTCGATGGTTTCTGCAACTACCTTCTATGTTTCACCAACCGGCAATAACAGCAATCCTGGTACCATAACATCTCCGTGGGCGACCTGGGGTCATGCATTTAATTCAACTGCAGTCCGGCCCGGCGATATTGTATATTTCAGGGGAGGTGTTTATCAGATGACCTCTGATAATCTTTCCTATCCCTATGCTCCAGGGTGCGGGTATAATGTCAGTCGTGACGGCACATCCGGAAATTACATCTCCTATTTTGCCTACCCCGGTGAAAAACCGGTATTAGACTGTGGAAATATTACTCCTTCAGGGCGCAATTCCCGCGCTATTTGGGGTAATGACATGAACTATGTCCATTTTAAAGGTCTGACTGTAAGAAATGTCAGGCAGACAAGTGCTGATGTAAATGTCTACGGATGGGTAATTGAAGGACGGAACATAATAGTTGAAGGTTGTACCGTTCATAATACCGGAGGAAGAGGATTCTTCTCGACCGGTCACGAAATTCACTATCTGAACTGCGACTCCTACAATAATAATGATTCTATGAGTGCATCATTGCCGGGAAATGACGGCGTGGGTTTTCAGAATGTGGATCTGAATAATGTTGATGGCAGCATCTACTATAAAAACTGCAGGGCCTGGATGAATGGAGATCAGGGATTCTCTGCCGTATCAGTAGGGTACCTTGAATTTGATGGCTGCTGGTCATTCAACAATGGACAAATGCAGGGAGAAGGTCACGGGTTTAAGATGGGGGCTGTTGGCATCGAACCTCCTCCGTTTGGGCCATTAAAAAGAAAATATACAAACTGTGTCGCGGCATTTAACAGGGCTAATGGGTGGACCACAAATGATAATCAGACATTTTATACCCATCTGATGCATATCTATAACAACACATCATATCATAACGGTCATCCTACAAGCTATGCCGGTGTATCCTACGGCTTTGTAATCTACAATACTGCATCCGTTGATGCAGAGGAATTAGCCCGTACCTATCGGAATAATATATCATATCAGAACCAGCACGGGGCAACTTTTATAGGGTCAGGTGCTTTGTACACGCATTCTAACAACTCTTGGGACATTAGCGGTTTAACAGTTACGAACAGTGATTTCACTTCGTTGGACAGCACAGGCATTACTGCTGCAAGACAAGCTGATTATACCTTGCCAAATAATAGTTGTTATAATAATTTCCTCAGGATAGCGCCCGGTTCAAAATTGATAGATGCAGGGGTTAGTGTTGGTTTGCCTTTTAGCGGCACATCGCCCGATCTTGGTGCTTTTGAATCATCTGCAGCACCTTCTGTCCCATCCGCTCCTGTCTACGTAAGTTCATCAATCGAGAATGCCACACCGGCAAGACTCGAGATGACTTATAACATGACCCTCGCTAATATTGTCCCGGCCGCATCCGCCTTCACCGTCAGGGTCAACACCGTTGTCAGGACCGTCAGTGCGGTGGCAATCTCCGGGACAAAGGTCCTGCTTACACTCGCCAGCCCCGTGGTATACGGTGATGTGGTTACTGTCGCTTACACCAAACCTTCATCAAACCCCCTTCAGACCGCTGCAGGGGGCCAGGCAGCTTCATTCTCCGCCATGAATGTCGTCAATAATGTGGCCGTTGTAAATCAACCCCCTGTCGTAAATATCTCTTCTCCAACCAAGAGTACATCATTCGTTACCCCTGCCACGATTACTATTGATGCCACCGCTTCTGACCCGGATGGGATTGTAGCCAAAGTAGAATTCTATCAGGGGACTGTCAAACTTGGCGAATCAACTGCAACTCCCTATTCGTTCACATGGAAGGATGTTCCCGCCGGGACTTATTCAATAACGGCCGCGGCAACTGATAATAAACAGGCGAGGACAATATCCAGCGCCGTGACAATCACTGTCGAAGCTTCACCCGGCACAGTAAATCAAGAGCCCTTGGTAATAATCACCACACCATCAAATAACAGGAATAAAAAGTATAAAAAAAATGAGGAAATCCTCATTGTTGCAGAGGCCTCCGATCCTGACGGAACTATTAGCAAGGTTGAATTTAAGAGCGGGGAAGTCACACTTGCAGAAGTTACCTCAGCTCCTTACACCTTTCTTTTTGAACCATCTGATACCGGGAAATTCTTAATAACAGCCGTAGCGACCGACAATTTTGGTGCAACATCTTCTTCCTCAGGTATTGAGCTTGTCATTGCACTGTTTTATGACCTTAATTCAGAAATAATACCTTCTTATCCTAACCCAACCAGTGGACAATTTACAATCGATTTTCCCTCCGGACAGGCAGAAAACTGGAGCAGTGTTATGGTTGTAAGCTTATCGGGTACTGTGGTCTATAAAGGAATTATTGAGGATCAAGAGTACAGTAAGATTATTGATATTACTGATTCAGCCGCTGGCACTTATATTCTTATGATCAGTAATGGCAGGGATATCGTTGCAACAAAAAAGATCATCAAGAAATAGCTCTATTTGATTGTTCTGTAATTACCTGCCAGAGTATAATATAATCAGTGAGAGATCCCAATTCCCTGATATGATCATGGTGGCACGTAACTTTATTCAACTCTGCCTTCAGCTACATCAATGATGAATTGTGAGAAGAGGGGGGATATCCTCCCGGAAAACTCCCTGCCGGGATGCGAATCGTTTATATCCCTGGCATATTTATCCAACAGGTAGAGACCACCTTCAGTTTCATACATATAGAAATCCCAGAGGAAGATGTTATCACCCTTTTCATCCCATTCACTAACCAGCCAATCGCGTAGTTCCCTGGTGCGTAATGCCTGCTCCTCAGTCATATTGTTCTTAACATTGACAGAGGGGGTCCAGAGAATAAACTTGTTCCCGGGAAATTCATGCATTTTCACTTTCAAGGCAGAGTATTGCAGCTTATAATTTTCCAGCCTTTTATCGCTAGATTCAATATCCGGATTGCCAGTATCTTCCAGAATCAAACTTACCGGGTAACAATGCTTGAAGATTATGATGTTATACTCTTTGGTCAGGATCTCGAGGGTAGGATCACCCATGTAAGGCTTTTCGCCTGCATTATTCACCCAGATATTATGATAGTCATAGGGATAATTAGGTTTGTCCGCGGGAAAGGAGAGCTTGGAAATCTTATAGTTAGTCTTGTGCTTGAAGTTATGTTTATGGAAAAAGACTTTAACATCACTCCTGTCGGTCAGCTTTCTGACATATCTGTTAGTTTTTCCATACCAGATTGCCTGGCCTGTACTATGATGAAGGAAAATAATTTTTGTCATTGGTTCATGTTCTGTTTTACATCCAATAAACAGGATTGTCATCAATAAAATAATAACTCTTCTCATGTGAATTGATTTTATATTAATCTGATTTAAATTTATTGCCCGAGTCTGTTCGATTTAAGGATTCAGCTGTTTCCGATATAATACTTTTTGCTGCAAAATGTTTAATAACAATTGGCTTCTTTTCCGGATCAGTCATTTCTTCCGTATGTAAACGGTTGGGATTTACCTTAAAAAGGAATTTTTGTGCATGGACGCTCATTAGGACCTTCGCCGGATTTCCAACAATAACTGATTCTCCAGGGAATCGTCCCCTGAGAACGCTCCCTGCTCCGACAATGCAATTATCCCCTATAATTGTATTTGGCAAAATTGTGCAGTTAACCCCTATGTGAACATTATTACCGATAATAATCTTCCCG
>DNOQ01000270.1:0-15200 GCA_003501665.1 Bacteroidales bacterium
CCGGATCAGTTATCAGCAGTCTGTCATTAACGAATGAAAGAGCCTGGAATTCCATTTTATATTCATTTCCGTCTTTTTCAATACTAAATATCCCTTCACGGGAAATTGCTTTCACATTACTGATATTGCTCAGAGGGAACCACAATTCGGAAAAAGTTTCAACTGCGCCCGGTTCAAAGAACTGGTGTTTGAAAGGACTCCTGGTACTGCCATCCCCTTCCTGATTGAAAAGAAGTCCGGTCTGCATCTCGATATACTGGGTATTACCCTTTTCCGGGTCCGTAAGTAAATCGACCCAGATAGCCCCGTTCCTGGCAAGTGACCATATCCATATCTTCTTGCCCGGTTTTACGGGGTGTCTCGTCCAGTGACCAAATCCCGACTGAGTATCATGGAAATATCCTGCAAACCAGTCGGTATATTCTCCCAGAACATGATAGCTTTTTGATGATCCGAAATTATTGTTCCTGTAGAGTGAAATATCCCTTCCATCTTCAAGTACAGGCCATTCACCATATTCGCCTCCATGACCGATTTCAGCTTTCCCGGGGAAATAAAACCGAAGATCGTCTTTACCGTCAGCAGCAGCGGTCTGCCAGTGATAAAGAGATGTTTTCATATCGGTAGGGTTATTCCAGTATGAATGTATTTCAAACCATGCTTTATCAGCAGGAAGCCTAATTTCGGCTCTCCATTCAGTACGTGAGGCCAGCTCCAGTGATCCGACAAAACATGATACACTTCCGTCCGGATTTTTCCTGAAAAAATAATCAACAGGAGTAGCTACTGTAGGTGCATGGCCGATTGATCCGAAATTATGTTCTATACCACCGGAGGTCCAGGGGCCCCTCATTGCTATATCTCTGAACTTGACAACATTATTATGGTATATGAAATACTGATTATTCTTTTTATCCAGAGCGCCCCATACTTTACCCCCGATATCGGGAGCAACCCATACTTTTATCCAGTTATTTTCCAGGACTACCATCTTATGTTTTTTCTCCTCAGGGACAGCAGAAAAGTAATCATATCTGAAATAGGGATAGATCTTTCCAGGCCGGGCAACAGGGTCGGGATCACTGAAAGAATAAGTGGTAAAAGGAATTAATTCTTCTCTGATTGAGGCTTCCTGGCAATGAGCAGAAGTCATTAGTACTGTCAGCAGGCATGTTACAAATAGCTTCTTCATAATATCAATTGATTGGTTTTTAATTAATAATAAAATAAGTTTAACGGTTATTTGAACTGCAAATAATACCAGTAAGTTTTTCCCCATAATCTCTTCATTTCCTCACTAAGCAACTCTTTCCTGTTACTGTAAAGATTATAAGCCGATCCATACTCAAAGAAGTCATTTTCGGCGTCCGCTCTTAATGACAGACCTCCAAGATCCGGAAATATTTTTGTAATATTGGTAAAACCGACAACCGCTTCTTCCAGATGTCGTGGAATGATTTTATAACCAAGCATTTTCATCATCCTTATCTCATTAACAACCGTCTTATAATCTTTTTCAAGAAGCATCCATGCCATCCTGTATTCAAAAGCCTTAAAATTAACAGGATTTGATAAAAAAAGCAGATTGATATTCTCCCTGTCATCTGGTCTGATGAAAAAATCGGTTCCCGGCAAAATCATTATCTTCTGAGCAAGTTCTTTATCAGCCAGCACAGTTTCAGGTTTATAAAGCATTTTCTCATATTTTTCAGCCCACTTCCTGTAATGCAATGTTCTCTTAAGGTCATTGATATATTTTTCTGCAACTCTGAAGTTGCCGTTAATCAGCTCGGTTTTAATAAGTATTTTAATATTACCTGGGCGATAACCGTAGGCAATCATCGATTCATAAGCTATATGACGTGCTGCATTTATCAAACCGATAGTATAATAAAAATGAACAGACCGGTTATAATATTCATTTAAACGGGGAAGACAGAGTGAATTTGGTCCGAAATCCTGGGGAGCATGAAACATCCTTTCGCAAAGTATCCCTTTTTCGGTAAGGGCAAGATTATAATAATACTGTGCAAAGATGTTTGCAACCGGAAATCTTTCCTGCTGCCTTATAATACCATCCCAGTCCTGCAGGGCCACCATCTTTTCGAGCTGCATAATTCTTACCAGATCAGGATTGTAGAGTTTAATCAATGAAATAATAATCATAATAACTACTGTAGTCTGAAGAGACGGTACCAGTACACGTGATATCTTTTCCCTGACTTTCAACTTATCAATTATTTTAATTAAAAGCGGGTAAAGGATAATGTAAAGGGAAAGAAACAGCAATAAACCATTGAATCTTTTAAGATCATTAAAAGGAAGCGGATATCCTGTCAGTTTTTCAACAGGCTGATAAAACAATACCTCCTTAAAAAGAAACCAGGTAATAGTGCAGATGAGGAGTATTAATGCAGGCATCAGTGACCGGTATACACCCTTTTCATACAGAACCGACCAGCATATATACAGGCATGCGAAGATGATAGCGAAGGAACCCGTCACATAATAAAATGCTGGTAGAATGGAAATTAAGATTAGCTGTAAATGTCTGTTTTTTGAACTGATACAAAGAAGAAAATAGCATGAGATCAGGATAAAACCCAGATTATAATGCATAAAATGTTCATAACCTGTCTGAAGCAACAGAAGGGTAAATGCCGGCAACAAAGCAAATAATCTTACGATTGAAATCTTTCCGGTAAGGATTTTTCCTGTCCTGACAATTAAGAAATAAAATATTACATTTATCAGGGTGAGTACTGAAGCACCATACAGGGGACTGAAATAACCCTGCATAAGAAAATTACCGGTATATTCCAGCAAACCTCCCGGTTTGTTAATGAATTTCTGAAGATATTCATCCGAACAGATAAAAAGTGAAGTACCCTCCTGGTAGAAGAACAGGGAATTCCTTAAAAAATAAAGGTAAATAAATGAAACTGCAAACAGAAAAGCAGGTAGAATTACAGCTGTTATCTTATCTGCTTTGATATAATCATATCGTATCTTCTCCTTGATCATCAAAGAAGTTTAATATTTTTCATTCTTGTACCTGTTATCCTGTATGCCTTTCAGTTCGGTTTTACCGGTCCATGTTGTCCTTACAGGTTCATCTGAGGATACTCTGACGAAATCACGGGGATTAACTGATATTTTTCCAGTTACAAATTCAGGTCTGTTAAATGTCTTTTTCATTCTGCTGTAAAGTCCGGGATCTATTTGTGGTAAAACAAATGGTTTTCCTGTACTGTCAGCAGAAAATAAATATGCAAAATAGGGACGGGCGGAGAGTCCGTCACCCCTTTTACTGCTGAACACCAGCCACTTTCCGTTTGATGACCAGGAATGATAGCTTTCCGATTCATCGCTGTTAAGAGACATTTTCACAGTTTTACCGTTGATAATATTAGAAAGGTAAAGATCGGCTTCCCTGTGCCATATTGAAAATGTTCCGTAATCATGAAGTGTAAAAACAACTGAGTTACCTTCGGGTGAAACAGTCGGGAAAGATACGCTCTTACCAATGGCTGATGCGTTAAAAATTACTTCTGCATTTCCGAAAGATCTTTTTTCAGGGTCGAACGGGATCCTTGCAAGGTCATATTTTACTTCCCGGAAATCGAATCCCTCCCCTACCTGAGGTGCCCTGCAATAATAAAGGTAAGAACCGTCAGGAGACCAGTAAGGAAAAGTTTCCATATACCTGATGGTATCACTTTCGTTACAGGCCATCATTTCATTATTTTCGACATCAAACAATACAAGTGAAGAGAAAAGGTCAAAGACCTCTATATTTTTTTCAGGTCGTGCATGAAATGCCTGGACTGTTTTATTTGAAGAAAAAGCCACGAATCTTCCTGAAGGGTGCCATGCAGGATAAACTGCATTGGCAGGCATATTTTCAGTTTTAAGCTCTCTTTTAATAATATCCTTATTATCAACAAAATAGGTTCCCGATTTTGAACCCCGGACATGAATAAGCATTTTCCCCGGGTCATTTTGCATAAAAGAATGACAGTTAACACAACCATTGTCGAGCAACTGATTCTCGAATACTGATGTTGCATAAAAACCTTCTGTCGATCTCTGAATGATCTTCATATCCAGCCAGGCTTCATAACCCGGATAAAGTATCCTGTAAACCAGAAAAGGATCTACGGGCTCCTCAGCCACATACAGACTTAAAGGAGTGAATTTGCGCGATTCGTTTCCCCGTTCATGGGATATTATCTCGATCTTTACTTCCTCGCCTTTATTCATGGAAAGAAGATTCTTCCATGCTTTTTCCTTAAAACGTACAATTCCCGTTGAAGATCTCACAGACATTTCTGAACCATCCGGGGAAACTACTTTAACATTAAATGACGTACCTTCTTCCTTAATCAGGAAGTTCAATGGTGCAATATTATATGGTATTGTAGCTCCTGCATAATCAGGTTCTGTAACCGGCTGCCTTTTCATAACCACCGGTGTATTTTTATGCATATTGCTGTGACAACCAATAAAAGTTGTCAACATGGTTAATAATAATACTCCGGTAAGGATATTTTTGATTTTATCAAAATGCCAATTATGGTATTTCATACGAAAACAATATGACTATATCAAAGTAAATTAAGTGGTTCGAATAGCCTGTCCCGCCTTAAGCGGGAGAACCTTCATGACGTGAATTATTTTCATGAGCTTTTGTCCCGCCTCAGGCGGGATGAAGATTTCATTATTTTATTTATCCTGTTTGTCACTCAATATCAGTCTGTTAAATAAAACAATAATATCCGCTTCCCATACTACTTTATTAGCATGCAATATGGTGATAATAATTTTAACTGAGTCACTAATAAATTTATTGATAAAATCTTCATAATAAAAAATTGATAAAAAATGATATTTTTTTATTTTATTTGCGATATTTAACATAATTTAACGTCCGTTTTGAAAAATATATTACTTTAGGAGTTTGTAACTTTCAAATAACTACCTATTAATTACATGCAATGCAATGAAATGAAATTACTATAAAAAACTAAGCTCAGTATTCTCAGCATATTCAATTATTTATTTTATACCCAAAATTAACTTAATTATTAACTTATGAGAAAATTCATTTTTTTGATTGCATTCCTGATTTTTACAGGCTTGCAAAGTGCATTTGCGCAGAGGACCATCTCAGGTACGGTTAAAAGTTCCGAAGATGGTCTTGGAATTATCGGGGCAACGGTTGTTGTTAAAGGTACCACTGTTGGTACCACAACCGATGTCAACGGGGCATTTACGCTAGGTATTCCCGCTGGTGCCCAGACTCTAAGTATTTCGTATGTGGGCATGAAAACAGTTGAGGTAGCGATTGGTACCCAGGCGGTATTCGACGTTGTTCTTAATCCGGATGTTCTTGCCCTTCAGGATGTTATTGTGACGGCGTTTGGTATTTCGAGGCAGACAAAATCGCTTACTTATGCCGCTCAGAGTGTAACCACTGATGCTCTTACTGAAGCGAGAAACCCGAATGTTATGACAGGATTAAGCGGGAAAGTTTCAGGAATGATAATCACTCAGACAGGGTCGGGAGTCGGTGGCAGTACAAAAGTACTTTTAAGAGGTAACCGTTCGATGACCGGAAGCAGCCAGCCGATTTACGTGGTCGACGGAGTTACACTTGCCGGATCAATAGAAAACCTTAGTCCCGATGATATTGAATCGATATCAGTTCTTAAAGGTGCCAACGCGGCGGCTCTTTATGGAAGCCGGGCAAATAATGGCGCTATAATTGTAACAACAAAATCGGGTAAGGGAGCCCGCCAGGGTGTCACAACCAGCATTGGTTTTACATATCAGGCAAACCAGGCGAATATACTTGAAAAACCTCAGAATATTTATGGGCAGGGTGCAAACGGGACATATGCCAAAGCTGCAACAGTTTCGTGGGGGCCTAAAATGGAAGGTCAGATGGTCGATCACTGGTCAAACGACCCCAATTATTATCTTTATGGAAAACAATATGCATTTGAACCGCAGCCTGATAATATTAAGGATTTTTTCCGGATAGGTAACAGCTTTGCAACAAATCTGGGTGTTAATATTAATTCGGAATTATCAAATATTGTGTTTTCCTATACCAACAGTAACGACGGTGGTATTATTGACGGAAACGATCTGAAAAGACATAATCTTAATGTTCGTATTACTTCAGATCTTACAAAGAAATTATCTCTGGATACAAAACTGAATGTGATCCGTCAGAACTTTTCAAATGTCTTCATCACCGGAGAGACATTCGAGAACCCGATGAGATATCTTTATATGCTTCCCAGAAATATCAGGAGCGAAGATATCCAGCACTATGAATTCATCAATCCGGCAGGCCAGCTCAGACAACATTACTGGAAAGTAAATGATAACGGCTCCGGAAACCCCTACTGGTCGGTTTATAATGCAGTTCAACCTTCAAAGCGCCAGAGAGCCTTAGCAATGATGAGCCTGAAATATAAAATTCTCCCGGGTTTATCAATTCAGGGAAGATCAGGATTTGATGGTACCTATACGAATACAGAATGGAAGAGGAACAATGATACATACACAAACGCATATTATGGTGCCTATTCCAAAACAAATTCCAGTTCCTATGAATGGAATAACGATGTACTTGTCACTTTCAATAAAAAATTCGGGGAATTCGCGCTGGATCTGAATGCCGGAGCAAACCACAGGTTAAATGAATCTGAAAACGTTTCCGGTTCAGGATCTATTTTCAACATCGAAAACATGTTCGCTCTTGCCAATACAAAAGATCCGAGACCAGGAGAAGGATATGGCAAGAAAGTTGTTCAATCGGTTTACGGATTTGGTGAACTCGCATGGAGAAATGCAATTTTCCTCAACCTCACCGGCAGAAATGACTGGAGTTCCACTTTACCGGCTGCCAGCAGATCATACTTCTATCCGTCTGTAGGTCTGACAGCTGTTATTGACGACCTGATAACCCTTCCTGAGATGTTCACACATGTGAAAGTAAGAACATCCTATGCTGAAGTGGGTAGTGATGCAGATGCTTACAACCTCTTCAGAACAGCCTCAGTCTCCCTTGGAACAATCGGATTGAGTTCAACAATGCCAAATGAGAACCTGAAACCTGAAAGAACAAGATCAATAGAGGTTGGTCTGGATCTCAGGATGTTCAGGGACAGAGCAAGACTAAGTGCAACATGGTATCAGACAAACACCTATGACCAGCTTTTTGCCACTCCAGTTCCCGTAACATCAGGCGTAAGCAGTGTATACCAGAATGGTGCAGATGTCCAGAACAGAGGACTCGAGCTGACCCTTGGAGCAGTTGTAATAGACAAGCGTGATTTTTCATGGGATATTATGCTCAACTGGTCAAAGAACACCAGTAAAATTCTTGAAATTGCTGAAGGATTTGATGTTCTTTCCCGCGGCACAGACTTCATAAGGGAATACAAACTCGTTGTCGGTCAACCTTTTGGTGATGTATACGCAAAAGGCTGGCAGAGAGATGCCAATGGCAATGTTATCATTAACCAGGCAAACGGACTCCCCTTGATCACATCGGGTATGACAGTGAAGGTTGCCAATTACAATCCCGACTGGCTGGGTGGTCTGAGCAATACCATAACATATAAGAACTTCTCATTAAATGCTCTTATCGATGCCAGATGGGGCGGATCGTATATTTCATTTACGGAAGCGATTACCGCCGGAAACGGCATTCTTGACTATACAGCAATAGGAAGAGAAGCAGAAAGTTTACTTTTTGGAAAAGACATCTTCAAAGATGAAACCGGCGTTACTCCCGAAGGTGCCAAAAACACAAAAAAAACAAATGCCGAAGCATTCTGGAACAATGTGGGAGGAAGGAACAATCCTGCAGGAGAAGCATTTGTGAGAGATGCAACGAATATACGTCTCAGAGAGGTGATCCTCGGATATAACCTTCCGAAAGATCTTGTATCAAAAACATTCTTCAGCAATGCAAGAGTATCTCTGGTCGGCAGGAATCTCTTTTTCTTCCTGAATAAAGCTGAGCATTCAGATCCTGAAATAGTGGTCGGAACTGACAATACTCATGAAGGACGTGAAGCATTTGCACTTCCTACAACACGTACGTTTGGCGTGTCACTTAATTTCGATTTTTAATATAGTAACAAGTTAAAACGATATAACATGAAAAACCTGTTAAGATTGATAACTGTTCTTATAATTGCCGTTTTTATCGGCAGTTGTACAAAGAATTTTGATGAAATAAATACTAATCCCAAATCTATTACACTGGCCAGCCTCGACAAGTCATCATACGGACTTGTCGCAAAGAGAGCCATAGTATATTCCGCTTATCTCAGAAACTCGTCCGGGATGCAGACATATCACTCGCTATTCGGCGATGTTTATGCGAACTATTTTGCGACCACACACCCGAACTTCCTCTCCGACAGATACGTGCTTGTAGGAAGCTGGCTGAACGGTTCTTTAAGATCATTCTATCAGAATGTGGCACCCCCAATAAAGTATTGTGTAGATTTTGCTGCCAATAATGATATGCCCGTTGAAGAAGCTATTATGAAAATCTGGCGCGTAAATGCATTTGCAAAATATGCCGATTCATACGGAGCCATTCCTTATTCAAGTTTCGGGAACATGGAAAAATCTGTTCCTTATGACCAGCTACCCGATATGTATACGCAATTCTTCAAGGAACTTGATGAAGCAGTGGATGTGCTTAAAGCAAACCTGTCACTTGTAACTTCGGCACCTCTGGCTGCTTTCGATGATGTTTATAAAGGGAATATTGCAAAATGGGCTAAACTGGGAAGCTCTTTGCGCTTAAGGCTCGCTCTGCACTGCAAATATGTGAATGCCTCACTTGCAAAAACACAGGCCGAGGCTGCAGTTGCCGACGGGGTTATTGAGTCTGTAGCTGATAATGCCAAAGTAGCTACTTCCATTGACTGGTTCAATGCATATTGCACAATTACTTCCTGGATGGAGTTCAGGATGAGCTCCGACATGGAAAGTATTATGAAAGGTTACCTGGATCCACGTGTTCAGTCATTCTTCCAGGTTGCAAAAAATCCTGACAGAACGGATGATCCTGCAGGAGTGGTATTTGATTTTGAAGGAATGAGGAACGGCCAGACCAAATCGAACAGGCAGGGATTAAGTTTTAATCAGGGTTCTTCAGATATGCACAAATCATGGGTCACGCTCGGAGCAGCAGGTCCCGCATGGAGAGTAATGGGTGCCGACGAATCGTACTTTCTGAGAGCTGAAGGTGCACTTGAAGGCTGGGCAATGGGTGGAACAGCCCAGGAGCTTTATGAAAAAGGAATTAAAGCATCGTTCGACGAATTCGGATACACCGACCATTTAAACCTGGCCGGAGAAGATTACATTACAAGTACAAGGGTACCCGCGAGTCCGGGTGCTGACCTCTCCGCCCCCGGGACAATTATTCAGCCTGTTTCCACAATACCGATAGCATTTCTGGCCAGCGGCACCAAAGAGGAACAACTTGAGCAGATCATAACACAAAAGTGGATCGGACTCTATCCCGAAAACAGTCATGAAGCCTGGACCGTACGAAGGATAACTAAGTATCCGAAGCTGCTACCCCGACTTGAAAGCGAAGAGCCCTTGATTGCTGCAACATCTCTGCCCACAAGACTCACTTTCATAACAAGTGAGTACACCGACAACGCAGCTGAGGTTCAAAAAGCTGTAACCGGACTTGGCGGACCGGACAATGGGACTACCAAGTTGTGGTGGGATAAGAAGCCCTAAGTTAATACTGATTAATTGAATATATAGAAAGCACCCTCCCGGGTGCTTTTTTAATTATTTACAAACGACTATAAAAGGTTACCAGTCGTATACAAATAATTAATTACCGATACACTTCTGAAGGATGGCTTAAGTTTGCTGAAAGATTTTATCATTGTCAAACTTAAAACACGAAACCATGAGCAGTTCACTAAGAAACAGAGTAACTCTGATCGGCAATCTGGGACAGGATCCGACATTAAAAACACTTGACGACGGAAGAAAAGTGGCTCACTTCACAATTGCCACGAATGATGGCTTTAAAAATGCCGACGGGCAAAAAGTTGAGGAAGCCACATGGCACAACATCGTCGCATGGAACGGGCTTGCAGAAACAGCATCAAAATTTCTTACAAAGGGAAGAGAAGTCGCGTTGGAAGGAAGAATTGTCTACAGAACCTATGAAGACAAGAAAGGTGTGATAAAATATATCACGGAAATAGTCCTGAACGATTTTCTGTTCCTTCGGTCTTCAAAAGGGAAACAAAAGGAAGAATAGTCCGCGGATTTCTTTGCTGCATTTCCGATGTGTAAAAGGCTGCCCCGGGGCAGCCTTTTTATATCATTAAGCATAATCACGCCCTGCTTCCAAAGCTTTCAGATTAATATTCACAATTTCCTCTCCCTTTTTTTCAAAGAGTTTCCTGACAGCATTTTCAAGATAGCTGAAAGGAACCCTGATATATGGTGATGCAGCACCAAGAATAACCATATTTACCGATTTTGAAGATCCTGTATTCTTTGCAATGGTATCAGCATCAATGATTTTATGATTCCTTATCTTACGAATCTCCGACAATATCTCTTCAACCGGGGGATAATCGCTTATATTAATATATGGATTGGAATTTGTGACAATCCATCCTCCGGCCGAAAGCCAGGGAAGATACCGGAGTGATTCCATAGGTTCGACAGAGATAACAAGATCGGCCCTGCCGTGAGGAATAAGATCTGAATGGACAGGCTGGTCTGAAAGCCTGAAATGAGAATATACATCTCCTCCCCTCTGGCTCATGCCATGAACTTCGGATTGCTTGAAGAAAAGGTTTTCCTCAAGAGCAGCCAGTCCTATTACAGCTGCAATTGACAGTATTCCCTGTCCTCCCACACCCGCTAATATTATATCATTTTTCATACAGGATCGGTTAACTTAATAATTCAAGTTGCTGGTTGCTGNNTTTTTTTCGTCTCGATGCTGTCTGAATACATTCTCTCGACGATACTATTACAGAAACACCCCGGTATTCAAGCTCTTCCTTAATGATCCTGACATTCTCCCCATGGTTTTTCCGGAGTGGTATTATAGTTCTTATATGATCGGGTTCGACCCCGAGTCCTGAACAGATCTTTTCAAGTCTTCCGGTTCCCGGTGATTTCTGTCCACCAGTCATCCCTGTGGTGAGGTTATCAGATATAATTATCGTAACCGGAGAATTTTTATTTACTGCATCAAGAAGTCCGGTCATCCCGGAATGTGTAAATGTTGAATCCCCAATAACCGCAACTGATGGAAATAATCCGCCATCAGCAGCTCCAACAGCCATAGTGACAGATGCTCCCATATCAACACATGAATTGATAGCATTATAAGGCGGTAATGCTGCAAGAGTATAACATCCTATATCGGAAAATACTCGTCCATTACCATATGGCTTTATTGCATCAATAAGAGCGTTAAATGTGTCGGAATGTCCGCATCCCTTACAGAATGAAGGGGGGCGCATTTTAACAACTCCGGGAACATTCCTGATCTTACTGACATTTATCCCGAGTGCTTTTGCCACCAAAGTTGGATTAAGCTCCCCGTCCCTGGGAACTGTCCCGTCCAGCCTTCCGAATATCTTCTTTCCATTGTCAAGTATCCCCCTTATTCCTTCCTCAATCAAAGGATATCCTTCTTCCAGAACAAGTATCTCACTGCATCGGTTTACAATTTCTTTTATCATATCGGAAGGAAACGGGTATGCAGAAATCTTCAGTACAGGAAAATCAGCAGGTGTTTCGGAAAGTATTTCCATAAGATAGTTATAGGCTATACCACAGGTTATAATACCAAGTTCTCTCCTCTTGCCATCACTGAATTTATTATGCTTTGAGATCCTGGCGTCATAACGGATCGATTCATAAGCCGTCAAAAGAGTACGGTACTTTCTTCTTGCAATTGCAGGAAGCAATACAAACTGAACCGGGTCAGCCGGAAGCTTTAGTTTCTTCTCCGGAACCGGGTGTTTTACCATCTCAATACTTGTCCTCGAATGGGCAAGGCGGGTAGTTACCCGGAGAAGTACCGGTACTTTATATTTCTCCGATAATTCAAATGCATCAAAAACCATATTGTATGCTTCCTGCTGGTTTGACGGCTCATAGCATGGCACCGAAGCAAATTTTCCATAAAACCTTGAATCCTGTTCATTCTGTGATGAATGCATCGAAGGATCATCTGCAGAAACCACAATAAGTCCGCCATTAACACCTGTCATTGCAGAATTTATAAAACTGTCGGCAGCAACATTAAGGCCCACGTGCTTCATTGCCACCATTGCCCTTTTGCCGGCATAAGACATACCCAGAGCTGCTTCCATGGCGGTTTTTTCATTGACAGACCATTCCCTGTGAATATTACGTTCTGCAGCTGTTACCGAAGATTGAATAAACTCCATTATTTCGGTTGACGGAGTACCCGGATAACCATACATACCACTCATCCCTGCATCTATTCCACCCTGGGCAATTGCTTCGTCTCCCAGCAGAAGAAGTCGTTTCATAATCAAAAATTTAAAGTCCTCAATTTATTAAAATTTAGTTAATTTTTTTCTGTTACACTCAATAATGTTTACTTTGTAAACTTATACGGATTAAATGAGATAAGTTTTAGCGTTTTTGCATTGAATAAGACTCTTTATACGGTTTTTTTTATTTTTCTTCCCTTCATATCAGTCAGTGGACAGACAATGAGCCAGGAAAGGTTTATTCAGNNCACAGGGGAACTGTAAGTGAAAGATCAGGTATTTATTCCTTAACCACCACTCCGGGGGATACTATATTTTTCAGGGCTCTCGGTTTTAAGAGATATCATACTGTCATTCCCGAAACATATACCGACAGACGCTGCATGGCAGATATCGTTCTTGAACCCGACACTATAGAGATAGCCGAGGTCACCATCCTGCCCTGGCGCAATTATGATGAATTCATTAAGGATGTAACCAAAGAAAAACCTGTTGATCCGATTGTTCAAAATATGAATGAAAATCTTGCATCAATTTATGTTGCAATATCAACTCAGTCCAATCTTAATATATCCCCTGAAGCAGGTTACAGGTATTCCATGGAACAAAATTTCAGTACCATGTCAACCAGGAACCAGTATCCTGTAAATAACCTTCTTAATCCGTTTGCCTGGTCAAGATTTATTTCTGAAATAAAAAGAGGACTTTTAAAAAATCAATCGTATAAAAGACCACAGCAGGCGAAAGTCATAAAAAAGAAGAAACAGGAAAATAATTGATGAAAGATTTCCGGGGTAAAATGGTTGGTGTTCTTGGTGCTGTGATAATTCATCTTGTTGCGGCAATCATTTTCATGTCGTTCAGGATCCACGGACTGAAAAGAGAGTTTGCCGAAGAATTCACAGTGGAATTTGAAACAATACCGGAATCAGAAATAGAAGAAAACCTGATTGAACTTCCTGCATCAGTTCTGGAAAGAATACTTCAAGGAGATGATGAATTGCTGAATATTGCCAGAAATCTTGCCAACAGGCCTTCAGAGCCGATTGATCCTCTTGAATATATTAACAGGGTAAAAGAGGAACTGATAGAAAGCGGAATGCTTGGACCCGAAAATTATATTGATGAACAGAGGAGAATAAAAGAAGCCAGCGGAGATGAGAACCTGGCTTATGAAAATGACCGTAAAGAAGAATCACAAGATAAAGATGCCGACTCCAGAGAGATGGCAGCCAACTACCAGGGTCCCACAAGGATTTACTACGATCTGGCAGGACGCAACCACTTATACCTTCCTATCCCGATTTATAAATGCAGGGGAGCCGGTAAAGTTGTTTTAAAGATTGAGGTTAACCAGAGGGGAATTGTCGAAGGAGCTTCTATTATTGAAGCTGTCAGTACCGCAATTGATCCCTGCCTTATTGAAACGGCTCTGTCCACGGCAAAAATCTCAAGGTTCAACCCTGATATAAATGCACCCAGGCTTCAGACCGGGATGCTTACTTATCATTTTGTGGCACAATAAAAAGGCTATTTCTTACCGCTCTTATCAGGGAATTCCGGTATTGGAGGAACTCTTTTGGCTTCTGTTTTCAGTTTTTCGAGGGCAACACTTATTGCCTTATCGAGCTGGTCATCCTGACCGAGATATTCTTTATGCGGATCATTTTCGACAACAATATCGGGATCAACACCATATCCTTCAATGATAAAGCTGCTTCCATCAGCTGCATACGGAGCCCAGGAGGGTGTATTAATATTACCGCCGTCGATGGTTGGAGCCGGACCGGAAATTCCCACAACACCTCCCCAGGTTCTGGTACCAATAAGAGTCCCTATCTTGTTGAATTTGAACCTGTATGAAAACAGATCACCGTCTGAAGCCGAATATTTGTCACAAAGGGCGACTTTAGGTCCCAGGTGTGTACCGCCCGGATTAACATCACCGACAGTAGCTCCTGTATTCATAGTGGCATAGGTCATGGTTCTCATCAGTCGTTCTATGATCATTGGTGAAACATTACCTCCTCCGTTGCTACGGTCATCAATTATGAGAGCTTCCTTATGAAGCTGCGGATAATAGTGCTCGGCAAACTGATTCAACCCTGCAACCTGCATATCCGGGATATGTATATAACCAACCCGCCCGTTTGTTGCCTCACTTACTTTTCTTATATTATCCTGTACCCAGTTGTAATAATAGATTTCCTTCTCCGAGGCCAGAGGTTTGACAATAACATTCCTGCTTCCGCTGAGATCGGGTTTTGAATTCAGTGTCAGTTCAACAAGTTTTCCTGCTTTTCCTGTAAGCAGTTCATATATATCATTAACCTTATTTACCGGTTGTCCGTTAACAGCCAGAATAAATTCGCCCTCTTTCGCATCAACTCCGCTTACTGTCAATGGTGAAATAAGTGACTGACTCCAGTTGGCTCCCTTCAGGATCTTGTCGATTCTGGCAAATCCTGAAAGATCGCGGCTGAGTCTGACACCCAGAAGTCCTGTTTCTATTCTTTCGGGCAAGGGACGATCGCCATTCATAACATAAGCATGGCCCACACTCAGTTCACCCATCATCTCCCCTATAATATACGTAAGATCAGATCTGTGATTAACATACGGGAGTAAAACCGAATA
>DNOQ01000270.1:15214-17542 GCA_003501665.1 Bacteroidales bacterium
TCAGCCGTCAGATCCACCATGACCTTCATATCATCGGTGCTTATTGTTTCTTTTAATTCAACTTTACCTGTGGGAATCGGTATAATGCCATAACTATTTCTTTGTCTGATCAGCATTTTTTTACCGCTTGGCACAAGTGTCAGGGATATTCCGGTACCTACTTCCACTTCTTTCTTTTCCTTCAGGTCGTAATATTTTGTTGCAGCCTGACCGTCCAGCCGGGCATTTACATTATAAAAGATCTTATCGCCTGCTGATTGCAGATTATTATAGCTGCCAGGTTTAACAGGAAGTGATATTATCCTTTCATTTATCCGGTCGGAATCGATTTTAATATTCTTTGATCCGGTCTCCGGTTTTTTTGATTCGGATCCTTTTTTAGTTTTTTCAGGTGTGGGAGGAGCAGGTGCTGCAGCCTCTTCAACCTCTTTGACCTGGTCATCCGAAGGGGCAAGCGGTGAGGGAGTCTCTTTTGCCAGCGGAACAAGATATATTCTGCTCATGTCAACATAAGCATGATTCCATTCAGTTTCGCTGTATACCGGATTGAAATCTCTTTCGGAAGTAAAAAAGAGATACTTGCCATCTTCGCTGAAAACAGGATTGGACGAATAGTACCATTTATCAGTAACTTCTGTGGATTTTGCTGTTTCGAGACTATAAATGCGAATAACCGGGAATCCCACTTCCTGCCTTACGAATGCGATCCAACGGCTGTCGGGAGACCAGCTGGCATTATAATTCGGGCTTTTGGGTGATTTATCCACAGTAGTGATCTTTCCTGAGGCTACATCCACATATCTGAGATCATTCTTTTTGGTTGTATACATGAGTTTCCTGCTGTCGGGAGACCAGTTAATCCCAAATATGTAAGTATTCTGTCCTTTTGTTACTTTTACGGCAGGTTGTGATCTGTCGGCTTTCTGCATCCATATTTCAAATTCCCCGTCAGCATCTGATACCCATGCAATATCTTTTCCATCAGGTGACCATCGGGCATTTCTTTCATGCACTCCTGAAGTTGCGGTAATATTCCTTGTAACACCTTCTTTTACAGGTACATTAAAAATATCTCCTTTGGCACTGATAACAACTCTTTCACCATCCGGAGATGGACTTACCGAAGTTATCTTTTCTGAAGCATCTTTCAGAACCTTTTTTCCTGATTCGAAATCATCAGCTATATAAATAGTAACCTTTTCAGGTTTACGTGTCTTTGAATCCATTTTATATATATAGCCCCCGTTCTCGAAAACTATCTGATCTTTACTGCAAGAGGGGAATTTAATATCATATTTATCGAAACTGGTGATTTTGTCGGTTTTCTTTGTAACAGTATTATATACAAAAAGATTCATTATCCTGTCCCTGTCGGAAAGGAAAAAAATCTCATCCTCTATCCACATCGGGAATATCTCCTGTGCTTTGGTATCGGTTATCTTTTCAACCTTACCGGAATCAAAATCGAAGATCCTGATATCATCAGCCATCCCTCCTTCATAGTATTTCCATGTACGGAATTCACGGAAAACCCAGTTAAATGCCAGTTTTTTACCATCAGGCGAAAATGAACAGAATCCGCTTTTGGAGATCGGTATCTCTTTTGACATTCCTCCATCAACAGGGACAAGGAACAGCTGGCCGAGAAAATCACTTGTAGAATATCTTCTTGATCTGTAAACAATATTTTTCCCGTCAGGGGTCCACGTCATTACGATATTGTTGGGTCCCATCCTGTCACCAATATCATCCCTGCCAAGAGTTGCCGTATGTGTAAGCCGCCTGGGTGTTCCGCCTTCCCCGGGAATAATAAATACTTCCGTATTTCCATTATACTGACCTGTGAAGGCAATATATTTACCATCGGGAGAGAATCTCGGGAAGATCTCATATCCGGTGTCGGTTGTGAGTTTCCTGGCAATGCCGCCGGCAGCGGCTACCGAATAAAGATCTCCGGCATAGCTGAAGACGATCTGATCGCCGTTTATTGCCGGGAATCTCAGCAATCTTGCCTCATCCATTGCTGACAATGAGAAACATACTGATAACAGTATGAAAGTTAGTTTGAGTTTTGTAATCATGGTTCAATTATTAAAATTCAAGATAGTGCCCCAATTTAGAAAAAAATGTGAACCTGACACTTAATTATTAACGTTTTAAGTGGTCAGGAATATAATATCTTATCTTAGTGCAACTTAGTGTCTTAGAGCCTTTGTGGCATTTTTATTTTGCCACCAGGACACTAAGATGCACTAAGAATTTCTACTAATATAGAAATTCAAGTTATTAATGCTATAAAATAATCACTGTTATCCAATTAAATACAGG
>DNOQ01000553.1 GCA_003501665.1 Bacteroidales bacterium
TATAAACTTGGTCTACTTAATCCGGTTTCTTGAGCAATTTTTGTCATTCCAATTGATTTTGCAATATGTCCAATTGCTGTAATCACATCTGAATCATCTCCTTCTGCCAATATAGCATTAAGATATTCCGCAATCATTTCGTTACTATCTAAGTAGTCTGCAATATCAAATTTTGAAGTTTCCATATCTCTATTTTTTAATTCTTTTTAAAATGTCTTTTGCCTTTTCAATGTCTTTTTGCTGAGTTGATTTGTCTCCTCCAATGAGTAAAATAATTATTTTTCCGTCAGATTCTTTAAAATAAACTCTGTATCCTTTAGCGTAGTCTATTTTTAATTCACGGATTCCATTGCTTACAGGTTCGCAATCTCCAAAGTGTTCATCATTCTCGATTTTTTGAATTCGAAACAAGATTTTAGCTTTAGCTCTTAAATCTTTTAACTTTCTTAGCCATTTATCAAATTCGACTGTTTTCTCAATACTGTACATTTATTTGTGTATTCATTTGGATACAAATTTATGTAATCTTTNNGGCAGGGTCCTGGTACTTTAGCCAGTAAGTTGTCACGGTGCGAGGAGAGTACGGCGCAGTTTTTGCCGTCTTCGCCCTACGTAGCCTTGGCGAAGTAGGGCCTGATACAAATTTTTATGAGAATTACGCGTGTCGCGCCTGCCCCGTGCGAGCGTAGCGAGTGACGGGGGTACAAGTTTGATCGGAGCCAGTAAATTATCACGGTACAGGATTTTAATTGGGGGCACTTGCGCAGTGTCGCGGTACAATGTTGATCGAAGCAAGAAAACTGTCAAGGTATATAGGATTTATATTGCATGTAATGGCGCGTGTCCGGGTGCACATTTTGGTAGGANNGACAAACAACTTACCCATATTGTCCTCTTTATTAGCGACCGGGATGTTATCTGTGTTTTAAAGATTAATTATTTACCAATCCATCGGTATACAAACGATACTAATGCAGCTTGGTTATAAATCTTTGCAACATAAACTTTTGCAACATCCTTGTATTTTGTACTTTCCACGACTCTTTCATGAGATGAATATGAGTATGTTAACATCGGCATTATTTCTGCTGCGATTTAAAAATTGTCATTTAAATTGAGTAAAAATCCTGAGTTAAACGATAAACCTGTACTAATCTGAAAATCTGTAATCTGCCTTAAACTAACTGGATACAAAGTAGGATCATCCTTTTTGTACTTGATAAGTCCAGTTGAAGTGTAAAGATTAGTTCCAGTGAAAGCAGATATCCTCTCTGTAAAGCGTTTTCTTTTTTCAAATCCAATTTGTAGTCCTAAAGAGAAATTAGCAGAATTGAAATAGTTTGAAACAGTCAGATTAGAGTTGGTATTAATAAGATTAGCATCAAAGGCGGTCAAGCCAATACGAAAAAAGTTATTTTTTTTATTTTCGGATTTATAATCGAAACTGAAGCTGTTTAAAGGCATAATTTTTAAATGAAACTCCTTATTTCTTTCTACTTCTAAGTCCTGGGAAACTGATGTTAATGAAGGAAAGAACAGACAGCTAATACAAATTGAGGAGGTTAACAAGTTTTTCATATAAAATAAATTAAGTGGTTAAAGAAATGAGCAAATAAACAGATATTTGATTGAAGGAATCGCTGTGTGGAATATTATAAGAGGTAGGTCCTTCTTAGCTTGGAAGACTGACCGCTAACTGTTATCTGTTCACCAAAGTTACTTATATTTGACATTTACTGTAGTTATTGTATACTTAATGGTAGATTTATTTGCAACAGGCATTCATGAAAATCGTCAGCACCCAATAATCTACCCTGAATTCAATTTTGCCAATGCTTCCGCCGCACCAGTCACATAATCAATTTGATCCATGTCAAAGGGATAATTTCCGGATAATGACCGGAAACCTGCGAAATTTAAAACTAAAAGTAACAATTATCATCTGAGAATATACCTGAACAACCAAAAAAATCCAGCCATCCGGATCAGTCACCAACTGAATTATTATTAATGATTATCTTAGTGTTAAAATCAAAATTGTTGCAAATGAATAGTTCTGTACTTAAGCTTGTTGTGGCGCCGCTTGTATTTACATCAGCCTGGCCTTCCATTTATTCTCAGGATAAGAAAAAGAATATCCTCTTTATCGCTGTGGATGATATGAATAATGACCTGGGATGCTACGGCCATCCTGTTGTTAAATCACCAAATATCGACAGACTCGCATCACAGGGGATAACATTCGCAAATGCCTATTGCCAGTTCCCGCTGAGCAGCCCCAGCAGGAGCTCAATACTGACAGGATACAGACCCGACAAAACAAGGGTATTTGACCTGACATACCATTTCCGGCAGGACCTGCCCGATATTGTAACCCTGCCACAGCTGTTCAAAAATAACGGTTGGTACGTCGCCAGGGTCGGCAAAATGTACCATTACGGAAATCCGGGAGATATCGGGACAAATGGCCTCGACGACAGAATATCCTGGACCGAAAGGGTAAATCCTGCCGGTATGGATAAAACATCTCTTGAACCTGTTGTTACCAATTATACTCCCAAAAGAGGCCTGGGATCTGCAATGGCTTACATGAACGACAGGAACGGGAACGATCGGGAACATACCGATGGCAAAGTAGCAACCGAAGCGATTAAACTTATGGATCAACATAAGAATGAACCATTCTTCATCGCTGCCGGATTCTACCGCCCGCATTGCCCATGGATAGCTCCCGGGAAATATTTTGACCTTTACAAACCTGAACAGTTCAGTCTTCCTGAAATATCAGAAGAAACCCTTAAGCAATATCCTGAACCGGCTCTGGCTTCAACTAATCCATGGCCATATTTCGGAATAACCAGGGAGCAGGCACTGGAATGTATCCATGCCTATTATGCAGCAATCTCCTTCGTGGATGCCCAGATAGGAAAATTGCTTGATGCTGTTGACTCGCTCGGTCTGAGTGACAATACCATAATTGTTTTCTGGAGCGATCATGGCTATCATCTCGGTGAACATGGTCTCTGGTTCAAACAAAGTTGTTTTGAAGAATCAGCTAAAGTTCCACTGATAATATCTGTCCCCGGATCAAAAAAATCCGGAAAGATATGCCGGAGAACTGTTGAGCTTGTGGATGTTTATCCCACTCTGGCTGAACTGACAGGACAGATCCCACCGTCAGACCTGGAAGGTAACAGCCTTGTCCGGCTTCTGAAAAATCCCAAAGCGGGATGGAAACATCCTGCTTACACCCAGGTACAGAGGGGTACAGTCCCGGGACACAGTGTACGCACGGAAAAGTGGCGCTATACCGAATGGGGATTCGGGAAAGAAGGATCAGAGCTTTATAATGAAATATCTGATCCCCATGAGCTAAGGAACCTTGCAGGAGATCCAGCCTATGCCGGAATTGTAAAAGACATGAAGGCTCTCCTGAAAAAAATTCACCCCAATCCGGTAACAGGAGGCAAAGCGGTTGCAGATACAAGAATACGATTCTGCAATTAAAATAATTTCTTGTAAGAAAATTCCTTAAATGATTTAAGAACAAGGATTAACGATTTTCGAATAAAGATCAATTTCATTAATGAAGACTTTTGAAAATTTCTGAAGCTATTTGCCGTACTTCAAAAATCTTTAATCGTTAATCATCATTCTTCAATCAGTTTTAAGAAACCCAGATTATCTGTAAATCCAATTATCTGACTTTAACGGACTACCCTCCCCGATGTATCGCCTTTCATAAGCTGCTCAACCTCGGCAACAGTGACAAGGTTAAAGTCACCTTGTATGGTGTGCTTAAGACAAGATGCCGCAACGGCAAAATTCAGGGCCTTCTGGTCATCTCCGGTATATGTCATAAGACCATAGATCAATCCGCCCATGAAAGAGTCGCCCCCTCCTACCCTGTCTACAATATGGGTTATCTGGTACACCGGTGCAGTATAGAATCTCTCACTGTCAAACAGTATCCCCGACCATGTATTATGATCTGCATTTATGGATCCTCTCAGGGTTATAATGATCTTTTTAGCCTGCGGGAACAGGGCTTTCAGCTTTTTACACACAGATTCATATTCGGAACTTTCGACATTCCCTGCCGATACGTCTCCTTTTTCAGGTTTGATGCCAAAGACTTTCTCTGCATCCTCTTCATTGCCCAGTATTACATCACAATGGCTGACAAGCTCCGTCATTACATCCCCGGCGGTTTTACCCCATTTCCAGAGATTTTTCCTGAAATTAAGATCGCAGGAAACAGTTAATCCCTTTTCTTTTGCAGCTTTAACTGCTTCGAGACAGGTTTCTGCAGCTCCCTCCGATATAGCAGGAGTTATGCCTGTCCAATGGAACCATGTGGCATCGCTGAAAACATCTTCCCAGCTGATCATCTTTGGTTTTATTTCCGATATTGAAGAGTGCGCACGGTCATATACCACTTTGCTGGGTCGTGATACAGCCCCCGTTTCGAGATAATATATCCCCAGTCTTTCTCCTCCGAAAATGATATGCTGTGTGCCCACACTGTACTTTTTCAGTTCCATAATAACAGCTTTTCCCAGATCGTTCGAAGGAAGTCTGGTTACATATTCAGTATCGAGCCCGTAATTGGCAAGTGAGACGGCTACATTGGCTTCACCGCCTCCGAAAGAAGCACAGAACGATGTTACCTGTGAAATCCTCTGATGCTCAGGAGTAGCCAGCCTGAGCATTATTTCTCCGAATGTTATTATTTTATGCTTCATTTATTTTTACTATTAATAAACGATAAAACGGTTATGAATTTCGATAAAATATCCCGATCTCCGGTCTCCGGTCTCCGGTCTCCGTTCTTCGGGCTTCTACAACAACGATGCTGAATCGTAATCGAGATATATCCACGCATTATCATGATTTCTCATAACAGTCGCTGGAACGAGTGGTGAGACAGGTTCCTTAATTGTTTTTTTAACAGCTTCGGCTTTACGCAGGTCGGGAACAGTACAGATTATTGCCTTTGCTTTCATTATCTGCTTTATCGACATGCTTATTGCCTGTTTGGGTACATCATCGAATGTCGGGAACCAGCCTTCTCCCAGCTGCTGACGGCGGCATGCTTCATCAAGATTAACAATGATATATGGCTCCTCCGTCTCAAAATCAGCAGGAGGATCGTTAAAGGCAAGGTGTCCGTTCTCACCGATTCCAACAAAAGCAACATCAATCGTAAGTTTACTGATAAGATCCCCAAGTCTTTTACATTCCTTTACCGGATCAGTCTCGCCGTTAACATACACGAATTCCTTCGGTTTAACAATATCAACAAACCTTTCCTTCAGATATTTTCTGAATGATGCGGGATGGGTTATCGGAAGACCGATGTACTCGTCGAGATGAAATGCTGTTACCACCGACCAGTCAACATCTTCTTTGACAAGCACTCTTAGCATTTCAAACTGCGAGGCTCCGGTTGCAACAATGATGTTGGCTTCACCTTTTTCCCTGATGGCTTCACGGATCAGACCTGCACCTTTAGTTGCTGCCTCTTTACCGAGAATTTCACGACTCTTTGAAATAATTGTTTCCATTACAAATAAGTTTTGTTTAATTAATAATTTGATTGTATTATCGTTCTGTCGTTTGAACCTTCGAACGTTTGATCGTTTGTTCGTTTAAAACCATAACTATATTTATCCTTTGATCCTTTGAGCCGCTGCGCCCTTTGGCCGCCGTAGTTTTATTTGACCTCCGCAGCCATGGCGAAGTAGGTAACGAAGGCGGCTCTGCGCCTCCGCACACTTATCTCAACGGCTTAATTGTCACTGTAAAATCGAATCTCTGTGGCATAACCTGGTATTCCGGAAATACCGACAATGCAGTACAACCTACTCCGCTTGTTGCATAATCAAAATTGAAAGTTATACCGTCAAACGGCTGAAGCTGGTATGTATAAACCGCTTTCGTCAGATTATCTGTGGAATATGGCTGTGCACTGAAATTGAATAACCTGTTCCCCGAGAACTCCAGTCCAATGCCGTTGCTGTCAGTCATCCTTACCCATCTGTTTTCTGTCCTCAGACCATAATCCTGAGGTATCAGGTAAGGTTCATACATTCCGTCAACAGTTGATCTGTAAACACCAACCTTATA
>DNOQ01000091.1:0-1664 GCA_003501665.1 Bacteroidales bacterium
TCATTTTCCCCGGTCTTGAGCATGGTGAGGGATTAATTCCCTGCATGATTGAAGGACTTTCATTTCTGTTGGAAATCAGGGAAAATCAGTAAGGGGTAACTTTATATAAAAAGAGTCGTATAAAGGGCATGAATATCGGATTGTCTATGCTGAACAAGGTTCTGATCACGGACATTGGTGCTGAGGGGAATGCTATTGCCAGGGTGGATGGGCAGGTCGTGTTTGTACCCATGCTTGTTCCGGGTGATATTGTTGATATCCGGATAAGGAAAAAAAGAAAGAAATATCTTGAAGGAATTGTTATCAGGTTCCACGAGTATTCCCCTGACAGGATAAAACCTGTGTGCAAACATTTTGGAGTATGCGGAGGATGTAAATGGCAGCACCTCCCTTATGAACTTCAGCTTAAATACAAGGAAAAGCAGGTATCAGATAATCTGACTCGCATCGGCAGGGTCCATTCCACTGAAATCAATCCTATTATGGGTTCTGCTGATATTTTCCGATACCGAAACAAACTGGAATATACATTCTCTGACAGGAGATGGCTCACCAGGGAGGAAGTTGAATCGGATAATCATTTTGATAAGGAAGATGCCCTTGGGTTTCATATTCCGGGATTATTCGATAAAGTATTGGATATAAGAGAGTGTCACCTTCAGCCTGAACCATCAAACGCAATAAGGGATGCAGTAAGAAGGTATGCCCATAAAAAAGGACTTGCATTTTTTAACCTTCGCCAGCAGAGCGGATTTCTGCGCAACCTAATCATTCGTAACTCATTTGACGGGAAAGTGATGGTTATTGTGATATTCTTCCTCGATGAACCGGATAGAATTAAAGGGCTTCTTGATTTTCTTGCAGGAGAATTTCCTCAGATAACATCGCTCTGGTATATCATTAATACAAAGCGGAATGACTCCCTGACAGATCAGATACCGGTTCTTTATAAAGGTGATGATCATCTTGCTGAGGAGATTGATGGACTTAAATTCAGAATAGGGCCGAAATCCTTTTACCAGACTAACAGCGCCCAGGCTGCCATATTATACGGTAAAGCGCTGGAATTTGCAGGACTCACCGGAAATGAAACAGTATATGACCTCTATACCGGGGCAGGGACTATAGCCAATTATGTGGCTTCACATTCGGGGAAAGTGATCGGGATCGAATATATTGAAGAAGCAGTAAAGGATGCCCGTATCAATTCTGAACTTAACAATATAAGTAATACGGAATTTATTGCAGGTGATCTTAAAGATATTTTGTCGGAGCAGTTTTTCAGGAATCATGGAAATCCCCGAGTGGTGATAACTGACCCTCCGAGGGCAGGGATGCATAATGATGTTATCAGGTCGGTTATGCAGGCAAATCCGCAGAAAATCGTGTATATAAGCTGTAATCCGGCCACTCAGGCACGCGATATTTCAATGCTGTCGGAGAAGTACCGGGTAGAGAAGATACAACCTGTTGATATGTTTCCGCAAACACATCATGTTGAAAATGTAGCTCTTCTGAAGATTAAGAATGAATGATAAGTAACAATAAAACTAAAATTATTGTATATTTGCCAATTCTGATAGGTGAAAGTTAATGTCGTCTGAAAGTCAATTTACTAATGAGATCATATCTCTGATGTATAATCAGAGTATTGATGATCATTT
>DNOQ01000091.1:1691-6088 GCA_003501665.1 Bacteroidales bacterium
CGCACCAGGCAATATATTTGCGTCGCTGCCGGAGATTGCACAGGTCATGGCGTTCCGGGAGCACTATTGAGTATATTGGGGATAAGTTTCCTGAATGAAATATTTCAGAGTAAATGTGAGCCGAGAGCAAACAGGGCTCTTAACACTATGAGGGAGAAAGTGATGAAAGCCCTTCACCAGACAGGAGAAAAATCCGAGGCAAAGGACAGTATAGACATAGGATTATGTGTTCTTGACTGCGAATCGAATAGACTCCAGTATTCGGGGGCAAACAGGCCTCTTCTGAGGATAAGGAACGGGGAAATCTCGGAATTCAGACCCGACAAAATGTCGATCGGTCTTGCACCTGTACATGAACATCCTTTTACAAATGTGGTTATCGATACCCGTCCCGATGATATTTATTATCTGTATACGGACGGATTTTCGGACCAGTTCGGTGAACTGACCGATAAAAAATTCAAACACAAGCAACTGAAGAAAGTTATTGAAAGTGTGGCCGGATTACCGTTAAACCGGCAGAAAGAGTACCTGGAAGATACTTTTTATGATTGGAAAGGAAATTCGCAGCAGATTGACGATGTGCTGGTATTCGGCTTTCGAATATAATTATTGGAAATTATGATGAAACTCATAGGTTTCAGGATCAAAAATTTCCGGTCGGTAAAAGATACCGGCTGGCAATCGCTCTCTCCTGATAATATTACCTGTCTTATAGGACAGAATGAATCCGGAAAGACTTCGATCCTGGAAGCCCTGAAAGTTTTCTATACCGGAATTATCTCCGAAGATGTTCTTCGCAGCGACCTTTCGTTACCTGAAGTAAGCTGCCGCTTCAAAATACCTGAAGGATGGCTTTTAAGGATCACCGATAATCCCCGGCCGGAACTCAGGGAACTTTTATCCGGACTCGATCATATCGAGCTGACAAGATCATGGATAGCAGATCTCACGGCAGTAATAAAGGTAAGCGGTGTAATAAGCCAGTATCTTGATTCACTCGAGGACGCATGGAAGATCTATCTTGGTGATGTAACCCTGAAGCTGGAAGAAGAGATGGATAACATCGATGTTCATGAAGCAACACTTCAGAATATAACCAGACAGGAATCTGTTTTAAGCTCACAGTTTCCTGAACAGGAAAGGGGGAGAATTAAATTCAGGATTTTTAGAAGAAAAAATAACGGGAATGAGAGTCTGGCTGGTACAATGAACGCTGAAATGAAGGCACAGCTGGACGACCTCCGTGACAAAAAGGTTAAAATAAGTGCCGAGCTGACACGGAAGAAGATGATGAAGAGAGCTGGTGAGAAGTGGAAAGAGATACTCGACCGTTATACCATGCTCGAAAATCACATGAGTGAACTTTCGATGAAACTTGAGGAGAGACATCAGAAACTCACTCTGCTCATGAGACCTTTCGACGATGAGGACATGGCATGGAAGAGCGTCCTGAATGATTACAGAAAGACCAGAAATGACCGCGACCAGATCAAATCGGAACTGGACAGGCATATTGCATTCTCGGGTTACCTGATTAACGGATTTGACGAAACGGAAGCTGAACAAAAGGTAAATGAGATAATCCAGTCCTATAAATCACAATATAACAGTGAAATACTGGGTAAAAAATACTTCACATATTGTCCTGTATTTGAATTTTTTGAAGATTTCAGCAGTCTTCTTCCGAACCGGATAGATCTGCAGGATATTATTTCAGGTGATGAACAGGTTGAAGGCTATAAAGCAGCAAGAAATTTTCTTGCAATAGCCAAGCTTGATTATTCATTTTTTCAGCAGCCTTCGAGCCGTATACTGAAGCAAAAGATAGAAAACATCAACCGTACCCTTACCATGGATTTTCAGGATTTCTGGCAACAATCCATAGGGCGTAATAACAAGATCCATATCCAGTTTGAGCTTGATCATTACGATTCATCGGCAGGTAAGAAGGCCGGCAAACCCTTTCTTGAATTCTGGATAAAGGATGAAGGTGAGAGACTTTATCCGAAACAGCGCAGCCGGGGAGTAAGATGGTTCCTTTCATTTTATCTGGAGCTGAAAGCTTCGGCAAATATTAACAAACAAATGGTGCTGCTGGTTGATGAACCCGGTGTCAGCCTGCATGCAAGAGCCCAGGAAGATGTGTTGAAAGTGTTTGAGGATATTCGGGATACTATTCAGGTTATTTATACGACACACTCTCCGCACCTTGTTGAAATAAATAAGCTTCACAGAGTACTGGCTATACAGCGCGATGATCTGGACAGCATGAGGAGTTCGACACATATCCTTGACCCCATGCAGCTTTCATCTGCAACACCCGATACGCTCACTCCGCTTCAGTGTATTCTCGGAAGCCCTGTCGCTGCAGAAGGGATCAAACCTGATAAATTCAATCTTATAGTAAACGATACCGGATCGTTTTATCTTCTAAATGCCATACTTCAGCTTACAGGCTTTAAGAACAGGATAAGTGTTATTCCCTCGACCGGCATCTCATCGATTCCTCTCTTGTGCAACATTCTGCTGGGGTGGGGCCTTGATTTTGTGGTTCTTTTGTTTGGAAGTGACAAGGAACAGGATATCGAGAATTTGCTGAAGGAGACAATTTACAAATCGGGTACCAACGGCAGGGAAGTGATTATAAGGATGCCCGGGAATTTCCTTAATTCGGAGGATCTGTTATCCACACTCGATTTCAAAAATCATATACTTAAAACCAGGGAAGGTATCACTATGGCCAATTCTGAATATATGAGGGAAAAGGAAATACCCAGGAACTTTATGTTTTCGAGGTTTCTTTCGGAAGTAATGGATGGTGATATCAGGTTATCCGATTTTGATGAAGAGACCAATGAAAATTTCAGACTGTTTATCGATAAGCTGAATGGTTTCAAATAACCTGTAAAATATTTTGCACTTAGTACCCATTTTCCTATTTTTGTCGCGCCCAAGAAAGCTACGGAGGNNGGAGAGATGGGTGAGTGGCTTAAACCAGCAGTTTGCTAAACTGCCGTATGGGAAACTGTACCGGGGGTTCGAATCCCCCTCTCTCCGCAAAGCCAAAATAAACCCCGCCGTCAGGCGGGGTTGTTTATTTTACCGAAGACCCGTTGAAAGCTCGCTTTCAAAAGGGTCTGAGGGAAAATAAACAAAAACCCGTCAGGGTTTATTTTGGCTTTGCAGGGTTCCCCCCCAGGGATCACGGCTGAACGCAGTGAGGCCGTAATCCCCCCCAGGGATCACGGCCGAATTGTATCCGCTGAAGCTTAAGCGAAAGCGGACGAAGTGAGGCCGTAATCCCTGAAGTTTCAGCGAAAGCGGAGCAGGCAATCCCTTTATACAATTGTAAGTCAACCACTGCCTTTACCGGAACCCGTTACCATCACAACTTTATTTCTGAATTCCATATCACAGTTTTTCGTTTAACAGTTTCATAGGATCTTCAGGATTTATTTCATATGTAAATCCTTTTTCAGAGGCTTTCATGATCAGTACTTTGAATATTAGCAGGTTTGCCAGTATTGATTCAGCTCTGTATGATGATATTTTGGTGAGTTTCCTGAATTTAGAAAAGGTGATTGATCCGTTTTTTGAAATATAATCCATCAGTGTATTCTCAGCCTTTCCGAACTTAACCAATACTCCTGATTTCTTTTCCTCTTTTCTCCAGACCTGCAATAATACCCTGTTAGCAACAAGGTTCTGGTCGTTATGACGGAAATAAGCAAGCCATCTGCCGGCTTCATCTTTAGCCTGATATGGTCTTTTATTTCCCCTCATGACCTCAACCTCGAGGAATGTTTTAACTCCTGAAGTATGCTGCTTTATGTTATATGTTATTTGGGGTCTGCAGAAGATCTGGGCAGCAGTGTCTACCATGTATACTTCTTCGTCGGATTCTATTCCGGCAATACTGCCGTTATCTCTGACACCGATAAGCAATCTCCCGCCATCCGTATTTGAGAATGCCGATAAAGTCCTTGAGATCTTTCTGCTGTCGGAAATGCAGTACTTAAAATCAAGATACTGATTTTCACCTTCTTCTATAAGCTTTTTGAGATAGCTTTCCATCTTGCGGAGATCAGTGCAGGGCAGAATATTATACAACGCACAAAATTGTACATTTATTCCGGTTGTCTGTCTGAATTATAAAATCATTTACTGACATCTTTTACCCAAACCATGGGCGGTTCCTGCCAGCGGCCCTTTCAAAACACCGGATAGCCATGTTGACATCATCAACAATCTGGAAATCAAACATACCCACTTCAATAAAATCTGCACCGTTATCGAAAGCCCATTGAAATCCATCTTCCGGTTTAATAGCTCCGCCGGCCAGCACCTTGAATCCAACTACAGGCTTTTTCAGTTTACTTATATATTCAATGGTT
>DNOQ01000459.1 GCA_003501665.1 Bacteroidales bacterium
ACGAATGCAGCATACCCGCAATGAGTTAGAAGAGGAGCCATAAAATCTGAAAATGACCTGATTGCCCTGACAATATTCCCGCCCCCGTTTGTTAGTATAATTAGCGGGCATTTCTTATCTCCAAGGGGAAGATAGAGCCATCCTGTCAGCAGAAATCCTTCGCTTCTTATACTGGTCTTTTCAACCGTGAAAGTGCTATCGCATGTGAATCCCCCCTTTCCGTCCGGTTTTCTTAAAGGCCCGGCCTGAGCTGGCAGGTAATCACCCATGCAGCCGGGTTTTGTCATCATCATTTCAAGCTCAGCTTCGGAGTACACGAAGTTATCTCTATCAGCTTTGACGGGAATATTCTGGGCACAGGAGCATAAATATATCATGAGGGAGAGTCCGGTTGCTGAGATAACCCTGAGTCTTGAGATAACCACTGCTTTATTCATTTCTGATTGAGTGAGAATGTCAGATATTGTCATTTTGCCGTTGCAGCAGGGATGTATTTAATTCCGGCCCTGGCCAGATACTCTTTCAATGGCTCAAGCCCTATCTCTTTTCTCCATTCATCGACCATCGACTCATCCTCGAGAGGATAAAGCTCATCTGTCCTTCCTTTGGCAGGATCGAGGTAATGATGTGTTCCATATCTCTGTGGTTTATCCTGGTTCATTCTCATCCGGTCGAACATCAGTGCATATTGATTCCAGTTTCCTTCACCTTTCCAGCAGACCGCCTCGAACATTGTAATATACTTCTCCTGGGCTGCGGCATTGGAATGCTGAATGACAAAAAACGGGGCACTGGCTGCCGAACTGCCCACCTGGCTTCTTTCGGGCCATCCCTTTGAAACCAGCAGAGCCTCCATCTCTGAAAGGTTTTTTTCATTCTGCCAGGATTGCAGTCTTCTCAGCGCGGTTACTACAGGGGAGTCTGGTCCGAGATTCCGGACCGCAATCCCCGTTTCATAAAATCCCGACTGTTCGAGGCACAAAAGCCTCCATAACGACTTTGCGTAGGCCACATCCTTTATGCTGTTCCCCGTCTTCATGTTTACAGATGAAATCAGCTCGTTTTCGAAAACCTCCCATCCTTCCGATTCTCTCACTGCAAGCAGGTCAGGATCAGTGAGAGCGGTAATTGCAGGATCAATTATCATAGCTTTTTTCAGATACACCAACGAGCTGTCTGTCTCTCCGGCTCTGGAGAGGGCACAGGCATAATTATAGATTATTTCTCTGTTATTTTTGTTATGAGCGTACATTTTTCTGTACTCTGCAACAGCAGCTTTAATACTTCCGGCCAGGAAAAGGCTGTCTGCTTTGCTCACCTGGCCTGATGCAGCAGAGGGCGGGGGAGGAGGAGGGGGTGGCGGAGGAACCTGGTTCTGAGATTCGGCTATGGCCGGAATAAGCAGAAATGAAGAAAACAGAAGAATTCTGAACGGTTTCATGTTTTTGCGGATTTTTGGATAAGCAGTTCTGTTATTACCAGATTTAGTACAGGATAGTAATTAGAGATATCTTTCCTTCAGAATGGAATAATATGTGCGGCTTAATGAAATGGATTCATTATGGTTTTTGATATAAACCTTTGCAGAAGTTGTGGAGTTTCGTATGATTTTTTCAATATGATTAATGTTTACTATATATGATCTGTGTATCCTGATGAAATGCTCAAAAGGAAGTCTGTTCATCCATTCAGCCATAGATCTCATTATAATGCTTTTTCTCCCATCGAGGGTTTCAATCATTGTATAGTCTCTTGCTGCGGATATTACAGTTATTGCTTCAAGCAGAATGAACCTGATCTGTTCTCTCTCAACGACCAGGATCCTGTCAGAGTATCTGAATTTTAAGCTTACAGGTATGCCGTCGGAGGTTCTGTAATACTCATCTGACTTTACTCTCTCAATTGCAGATGCTAATCGTTCAGTTGAAATTGGTTTAAGTAAATAAGCTACTGCATTTATCTCAAATGCCCTGAGGGCATATTCATCAAATGCAGTGACAAAGATTACTTTCCCCGTATAGTTTATCTTGTCCAGAAGATCGAAACCAGTGCATTCAGTAAGCTGTATATCAAGAAAAAGAACTTCAGGCTTCTTCTCACTGATATCATTTAAAGCCTTCTGCATCCTCGTTGCTTCCCCGATTATCTCGATTTCGGGGAACTTTTCAAGCTTCTTCCTCAACGATCTGATTGCCAAAGGTTCATCGTCTACGATATATCCCGTGTATGATTTCATACCACTTTTTATTAGAGAATGCTTTGTTTTTCAATCGTTATATTAACGCAGACATATCCTCCGCTTTTAGAGATATTCAGGGAATACTGACCGTTGAAAGCATTCTTAAGCCTCTCAAAAACATTCTTTATGCCAATCCCTTCCTCCTCAGAATCAATCCACTCGCCATTGTTCTTTATTTCAATTGTCAGCTTACCATTGGTTATACCGGCGTTAACGGTTATTTCAAGAAAATCGGGGGATGATTTCATTCCATGTTTGATGGCATTTTCAATAAACGGCTGAAGTATAAAAGCAACAACTTCCCTTTCTGCTGCTTCATCAGATACGTTTATTGAATACCTGAGCCGGTCAGGAAATCTCACACGTTCAAGGGAGAGATATTCTTCAACAATTTTTACTTCCTCTGCAAGAGGTATCATAAGTCTCTCCTGGTTTCTCAGGGTATATCTGAGGAATTCTGAAAGTTTGATCAACATCCTGTCGGCGCATTCCGGATCCTCATATATCAGGGCCTGAATGGAATTTAAAGAATTGAAGAGGAAATGCGGATTAAGCTGGTAGCGTAACATCTGTAATTGCGATTGCTGTGCAAGAAGCAGTGCTTTTTCACTTCTTTCCCTTGTAATCCTGAGGTCAATCCATGCCTTGATACCAAAATACAGAACACTCCAAAGAATTAATAAAATAAACCAGAATATGTTGTCATGATAGAACTTGGCCAGATCGAAATATTGCCAGGTTTTGATGAACTTGTCCCGGTTGGCATTGTCCCAGAAGGGATAGTTGGCCAGGCCGTCAAAAAAGGCCAGGAGGAGCATTAATATTGCTGAGGAGATTATTATAGTTACTACGATCAGCAAAACGGGTTTGTCCTTTCTGAAGATCTGCTTATATACAAGTCTTAATCCGGATGTTAGTAAAAATCCAATCAGATAGAAATTGAAAAACTGATAGAACTTAAGCAGGTCAGCGACTCCCCTGTCGGAGAAATAGAGCTTCATTGCCACTGCGAAAAAAAGCCAGCCTGATATCTGGAAAAACCAGAAGCCTGGTTGCTTCAACAGTGCCGATTTGATATCTAACTTCCCGGCTTTCATTTTCATTATCAAATTTAAGAATAAATAGTATCCTGTAAATCAGCAATAAAATTAAAGAATCAACTGTTAAAAGGAAAATTTATTCTGCTGAGTGCTGTATTATCCGACGAAAGACAAAATAGGTCTGCGAGTGGCAGTTTCTTCACATAAAATAGAATATTTTTGTCAGGCAAAAAGGAGTTTCATACTTAATAATCTATCCTTCTAGACTATGAAGTGCCGTGAGAACTGCGGAGCCTGTTGTATAGTCCTGTCGATATCATCTCCCATACCGGGAATGCCTGACGGAAAGCCTTCGGGAGTAAGGTGCATTCATCTGATGGATGATTACAGGTGTGCACTTTATGGCGATCCATCCAGGCCGAAGGTATGTTCGGATTTTCAGGTAGAACCGGAATTTTGCGGGAATAGCAGGGAAGAAGCCATGGAAATTCTAATGTCACTCACTGAGTGAATGTCTTGCAGTCTTGCAGGTCCAGCACGACTTGCACGACTTGCACGAC
>DNOQ01000441.1:0-4113 GCA_003501665.1 Bacteroidales bacterium
AAATATAACGGACAGGAGGGAAATTCCCCCACATCCGAAATGTCTCCGGAATCATACCCGACATCCGGCTCCACCCTGCCTGATATGGAAGATATTAACCGCGACAATACCCTGAGTGAGACTGAAAGTTATTATCAGTACAGGGTGAGTATGCGGCCGGGAGATATAAGAATCGGATCTAATTATGTGGTTGATGAAATAGAATATGAGGCCACTTTCGCAAATGGAACGAAATCAAAAGTGAAATGGTATCAGTTTAAAATCCCGATTACTGATTACCACAAAGTTGTAGGTTCCATTAATGATTTTAAATCGATCCGTTTCCTGAGGATGTATATGCGTGGTTTTAGTGAACCTGTCGTTTTCCGTTTTGCAGATCTTGATCTTGTGAGGGCGGAGTGGAGAAAATATAACATATCATTTATGGAAGGAGGTGAAAGGATAACAATTCCTGAAGCCACCGACGGTACTTTTGAGATCAGTTCGGTCAATATTGAAGAAAACTCAGGTAAAGAACCGGTTAACTATGTGCTGCCACCTGGTTTTACAAGGATCACCGACCCTACTAATCCTCAGCTCAGGCAGCTGAATGAACAATCGATGGTTCTCCGGGTACATAATCTTGAGGATGGTGATGCACGGGCAGCTTTCAGGAATGTAAATCTTGATATAAGGCAGTACAGACGTCTGAGGATGGAGGTTCATGCTGAGGCAATGATAGGAAAATATCTTGCGGATGATGAACTGACAGCTTTTATCAGGATAGGCTCCGATTATAAGAGTAACTTCTATGAATATGAGATCCCTTTGAAGCTAACGGCGCCAGGTCGTTACAATAATAAATCCGATGAATCGCGGGCTCTTGTCTGGCCCGAAGAAAACAGCTTCAATATCGACCTTTCGGTTTTTCAGGATGCAAAGCAGGAGCGTAACAGGAAAATGCTGGAACATGGTTCCTCCCTGAGTGTTTCCGATGTTTATGTATATGTTAACAAAGGCCACAGGATCTCAGTTTCGGGTAATCCCAATCTCAGCAATGTGAAGGTCATAATGGTGGGTGTCAGGAATCCCATAAGGACACGGAATCCCGTGAGGGATGATGGCAATCCCAAATCGGGAGAGATATGGGTAAATGAGCTCAGACTCAGTGATTTTATTGAAGACGGAGGATGGGCGGCCAATGCACATCTCCAGGCACGGCTTGCAGATTTTGGAACGGTCGACATGGTTGGCCAGACAAGTACCCCGGGATGGGGATCGATCGAAAAGAAAGTTAATGAACGCAGCAAGGAAACAATAGTAAAATATGATCTCTCTTCAACTCTGGAGCTGGGTAAATTTTTTTCCGAGAAAGCCGGTGTAAGGCTGCCTGTTTATGTAGGATACTCCGAAACACGGGTAAAGCCGCTTTATAATCCGCTCGACCCGGATATTTATCTTAACGACGCTCTTATAAACGCGAGTGACAGTTATGCACGTGACTCAATAAAAACCATAGCGGAAGATTTTGCTCAGAGAAAGACAATCGCGGTCAGCAACGCCGGAGTTGCCCGCCGGGGAGAAAAATCTCATGCCTGGGATCTGGCAAACCTCAGTGCAAATTATGCATATAATGAGATTTACAGAAGTAATACAAAGACAGAAATTGATCTTGAAAAAAATTACAGGGGAGGAATCAATTATAATTACGAGGCCCAGCCTGCAAACGTGGCTCCTTTTAAAAATGTAAAATTCCTGAATGCTCCTGTTTTCAGGCTTATCAAGGATTTTAACTTCTATGCCTTCCCGAGGAGCATTGCGTTCAGAACAGACCTTAACCGGTATTATAATGAAGTTAAAGCCAGAAATATCAATAATCCGTATATCAGAATCACCCCTACCTTCAGGAAAGATTTTGAGTGGACAAGGATGTTCGATTTTAAATATGACCTTAGCCGTCAGTTGAAATTTGACTTCACCGCCAACAATATTGCAAGAATTGATGAACCGGCGGGAGGTGTTGACCGGAGGAGATACAGTACACAATATAACCTCTGGCGCGATTCCGTTATTACTAATCTGAAAAATTTCGGACGAACAACAAACTATAATCATTATCTGAATTTAACCTATACTATTCCTGTTAATAAACTTCCTCTCCTTTCCTGGGTGAATGCAAATGCCCGTTACGGATCGGATTATACCTGGCTTGCCGGACCACTGTATCCCGATAGTATGAATATCGACATAGGTAATTCAATAAAGAACCATAATGAACTCTCGCTAACTGCAATGGCTTCTTTAACAACACTTTATGGCAAGTCGAAATTCCTTAAGCAAATTGAAAATAATACCCGTCCTGATGCAGCACAAAGAATGAAACGGGAATATAAAACTGTTACTTTTTCACGGAGTAATATAAGTTTCAGACCGGATATTGCACGGGGGATCATACATAATCTAAAAACAACCAATGTAAAGGTTAAGGTTACAAATAAGGAAGGGCAGGAAGTACAGGGCAAACTCGATATTGTTAATGAGAACCGGATAAATTTCACCACTACCGAAAGGATTGACGGGGCTAAAATCGATATAGAAGGTCAGGTGCCTGTTAAACGCAGTCCGCTGATCGTAACTGGAGAATATTTTGTAAGGGCTTTGATGGGTGTAAGAAATGTGAGTCTGACTTTAACTTCATCACAGGGCCAGTTCCTTCCGGGATATATGCCCGGCACAAAATATCTCGGGATGTCTGATTATGACGACATTCTGGCTCCGGGATGGCCTTTTATACTGGGTTACAGTGACAGGAACTTTTTTGACAAAGCTGCAACGAGCGGATGGCTTTCAAAAGATTCCTTACTTAATACCCCGGCAATGGCAAATAACAGATTTGATCTGTCAGCAAGAGCCCAGGTTGAGCCCTTTCCCGGAATGCGGGTTGATGTAAATGCCGACAGACGGTTTCTTGAAGGGGTGAGTGCTTACTATATAGCAGATTTCAATGGTAATTTCCCCGATAGTACACGCAACAGGATCATTTCAGGAAATTTTTCCATTTCGGTAATTTCATGGGGTACGGCATTCGAAAAGATAACGAAAGAAAATGATTACGTGTCGCCAACTTTTGAGAAATTCAAGGAGAACCTTGTAATCATTTCTTCCAGAAGGGCATCAGAAAGACAAAAGATCGACCCTGAATATGATCCCGATTTTGATCCCCTGAAAGGCAGTTTGATTGAAGGTCCTTATAAGAGCGGTTATGGTAAAACCTCCCGTGAAGTTATGATACCGGCATTCATAGCTGCATATACAAAAACGAATCCGGAGAGGGTAACTCTTGAAGCTTTTCCTTCGGTACTCAGAATGATGCCAAACTGGAGATTCACCTTTGACGGATTATCAAGATTTCCTTTCGTACAAAAGACCTTCAGATCAATAAATATCTCACATCAGTACAGGAGTACCTACCAGATAGGCGCTTATACGACCAATCTGAATTTTATTACAAATGCAAATGGTGTGAACAATCTGAGAGACCTTCAGAACAATTATATACAGCAGTACGAGATTGGCGTTGTTACTCTGAATGAACAGTTCAGTCCGCTTATAAACATAGATATGAACTGGAAGAACAGTCTTACTACCCGGTTTGAATGGCGTAAATCCCGGACCGTTTCGCTTAATCTTACAAGTAACCAGATTGCTGATGCAAGGATAAATGAGCTGATAATCGGTGCAGGATACAGGTTCAAAGAGGTACAGGTAATTCTCAGAACCGGAGGGGGTCAGCGAGCCCTGAAAAGTGATCTGAACCTTCGTTTTGACCTGTCGATAAGGGATAATAAAACCCTGGCGCGAAAACTGGTGGAAGATGTTAATCAGCCGGTTGTGGGCCAGAAAGTGTTTACTGCCGGTCTTACCGCCGATTATGTATTGAGCGACAGGTTCAACCTCCAGCTGTTTGCCGATCACACAATGAATAATCCTTTTGTAGCCAATACTTTTCCTACCTCCAATACTAATTTCGGGTTCAGCCTGAAGTTCACACTGGTGCAGTAATAATTTCTTTACAGGCTATTAGTTACAGTTCCCATAAAGTTGATTCATAACTTCGGGATTCTTAAAAAATAA
>DNOQ01000441.1:4171-10648 GCA_003501665.1 Bacteroidales bacterium
GTTGAAATTGAAACTCTTGGTGAGACTCTCGGACAGGGAGAAGTATTCGGGACCATTGAAGCCGTAAAAACAGTATCCGACATGTTCATGCCTGTAGGAGGGGAGATACTCGAAGTCAATCCGGAACTGACAGACTCACCTGATCTTGTGAATAAGGATCCCTATGGAAAGGGCTGGATGATAAAAATCAGGCTCACCGATGTGTCGGAGACCGGTAACCTGATGAAAGCAGATGATTATAAGGCTCTCTTATAAAGTCTTTTTTATCTCAACCTGCTGGTAACCTTCGATTATATCGCCGGGTTTGATGTCGTTGAAATTCTGGATGTTCAGGCCGCATTCAAGACCGCCGACAACTTCTTTAACATCATCCTTGAAGCGTTTAAGCGACCCAAGCTGGCCCGTGTAAATAACAATACCCTCACGGATAACCCTTACCAGTGTGTTCCTGGTAATTTTACCCTCTTTTACATAGCACCCTGCGACAGTACCTACTTTGGTGACCTTAAAGATCTCACGGATTTCGAGAGTGGCAACAATTTCTTCTTTGACCTCCGGAGAAAGCATTCCTTCCATAGCTGATCTGATCTCTTCTATTGCATCGTAAATAATCGAATAAAGGCGGATATCAATCTCCTCCTTTTCTGCAAGTTTACGTGCACTCATGGATGGTCTTACCTGGAATCCTAGAATAATTGCATTGGATGCTGCAGCAAGCAGAACATCAGATTCAGATATCTGTCCAACAGCTTTATGGATAATATTAAGTTGTATTTCGGGGGTTGAAAGTTTGATAAGTGAATCACTCAGCGCTTCAACTGAGCCGTCAACATCACCTTTAACTATAATATTAAGCTCCTGGAAGTTGCCTATGGCAATCCTGCGACCGATCTCATCGAGGGTTATATGTTTCTGAGTTCTCAGTCCCTGTTCTCTCTGCAGCTGCGCTCTTTTTGTTGCAATATCCTTTGCCTCCCGGTCGCTTTCCATCACATTGAATTTATCTCCCGCCTGGGGAGCGCCATTCAGTCCGAGAATAAGGGCAGGAGTAGCAGGACCAACTTCTGTAACTTTATTGCCTCTTTCGTTATACATTGCTTTGATATGGCCGAAGCAACTTCCTGCAAGCATTATATCCCCGATCCTTAGTGTGCCGGCTTTTACCAGAACGGTTACAGTGAAACCCCTCCCTTTGTCCAGCGATGATTCAATTACTGTGCCGATAGCCGGTTTGTCAGGATTCGCTTTCAGCTCAAGCATTTCAGCTTCAAGTAAAACCTTGTCGAGAAGTACATCAATATTAATTCCTGACTTTGCAGATATCTCCTGTGACTGATACTTTCCACCCCAGTCTTCAACGAGATAATTCATATTGGCAAGAGCTTCTTTTATCTTGTCGGGATTTGCCGTGGGCTTGTCGATCTTATTTATGGCGAATACAATAGGGACACCTGCAGCTGAGGCATGGTTGATAGCCTCTGTTGTTTGCGGCATCACTCCGTCGTCAGCAGCGACAACGATGATTGCTATATCGGTTATCTGGGCTCCGCGTGCACGCATTGCTGTAAATGCCTCATGACCGGGAGTATCAAGGAAAGTTAACCGGCGCCCGTCATCAAGCTCAACAGCGTATGCGCCTATATGCTGTGTAATTCCACCTGCTTCGCCTGCTATGACATTTGTGCGGCGAATATAATCAAGCAGTTTTGTCTTTCCGTGATCGACATGCCCCATAACTGTTACAATGGGGGGCCGTGGCTTCAGATCCTCTTCTTCGTCCTCTTCCTCCTTTACTGCTTCCTGCAGTTCGGCACTGACAAATTCAACTTTGTAACCAAATTCATCGGCCAGCAAAGCCATAGTCTCTGCATCCAGCCTTTGGTTTATTGAAACAAACAATCCCAGATTCATACAGGTCGAAATAAGATTGGTTACCGGAATATTCATCATGATGGAAAGTTCATTCACCGAAACAAATTCCGTAACCTTCAGGTTATTCTTTTCCTGTTCGATCCTGTCTTCAAACTCCTTGTGTTTCTGACTGATTGCTTCTCTCTTTTCCCTGCGGTATCTCGATCCCTTTGACTTACCTTTTGTTGTAAGTCTTGCAAGCGTTTCTTTTATCTGTTTCTGTACCTCTTCTTCATCAACTTCAACCCTTACAGGCCTTTTCTTGAGAGGCTTTTTACCCTGTTTATCTTTCTTTTCCAGTATGTCGGGTTTGGAAAGAGGTACTTGCTCCTTCTCCTTGGTGATCCTTTTCCTTCTTTTTTTCCTTCTTGAATCAGCCTCTGTATCAACCTTGACAGGCTGATAAGGAGCACTCTTCTTTTTTTCCTCAACCGGGAGGTCGATTTTTCCTACAACTGTCGGACCTGATAATTTGGTAACACCTGGCCTGAAAAGTTCAACTATCTCCTCCTGATCAATTAAAGGCTCTTCGGATTCTTCCAGATCAACATCAATTTCCTCAATCGGGACTGGAGGTTTTTTAATTTCCTCAGAGACAGTTTTCGGGGATACTTTTTTCTCAACGGATTTTTCTTCCGCTTTATCCGGTTGTTTTTCTATTCGTTCTTCCTTTACCGGAGTTTTCGGTTCTTTGGGAATAGTATCAAGATCAATTTTCCCTACTATGTGAAGGTCAATTGGGGCTTTAATTGTTTCCTGTTCTTCTTTGCCGGCAACGGGTTTTTCAGAGAGAGGCTTCTTTTTTTCAGGTTTTGCGGGTTCTTCAACCGGTTTTACAGTTTTCTTTTGTGCTTTTTCCTCTTTTGGAGGAGCAGGTTTTTCAACTACGGGTTTTGAAGTCTTATCCAGATCAATTTTGCCAACAAGCTTTATATCCGGTTTCCTTATTTCAGGTTTAATATCTACTTTATTGCTTGTTGTATCCTTTACAAGTATTTCTTCTTCTCTTTCCTGTTCTTCAACCTGCGGTTTTCCGGCAACATCGTCTATTGAAACGGTTACTTTGTTCCTGTGCAGATCTCTCAGAATGAGTTTTTCGGATTCCTTCTTTGCACTGATATCAGGGCTGTATTCTTTTACCAGCAGCAGATATGCCTCGTGAGGCAATTTGGTATTAGGGTTCGGATCAAGGTCAAACCCCTTCTTATGCAGGAACTCAATAATTGTCGAGATCCCTACATTGAATTCGCGGGCTGCTTTACTTAACCGTGTTGCCTTTACATCCTCTGTCATATAATTCCCTTCTCTTTATTATAATCCCGGAAACCAGTCACTGATTTGTTCCGGACTATTCGAATTCTGCTCTTAAAATATTAACAACTTCCTTAACCTGTTCCTCTTCAAGATCAGTTCTTTTAACCAGGTCGGAGATTGAGAGATTAAGTACACTCCGGGCTGTATCGCATCCGATTGCCTTAAGTTCATCTATGATCCACTGTTCAATTTCATCGCTGAATTCTTCCAGATTGACATCCTCCTCATCTTCACCTCCCGGTTCTCTGTAAACATCTATTTCATAGCCGGTAAGCTGACTTGCAAGTTTGATATTCAGACCTCCCTTGCCTATAGCCAGGGAGACTTCGTTCGGCTTCAGATATATTTCCGCCCTTTTTGCTTCCTCAATCAGTTTTATTGATGTGATCTTTGCAGGGCTCAGGGCTCTCTGAATGAACAATTGATTGTTGGTTGTATAATTGATTACATCGATGTTTTCATTCCTCAGTTCCCTGACAATCCCGTGTATCCGGGAACCCTTCATGCCAACACAAGCTCCCACCGGATCGATTCTTTCATCATATGATTCAACGGCAACTTTTGCGCGTTCACCGGGGACCCTTACAATTTTTTTGATAGTTATAAGTCCGTCAAATATTTCCGGCACCTCGAGCTCGAAAAGTCTTTCAAGGAAAACAGGCGATGTACGGCTTAATATTATAAAGGGAGTGTTGTTTCTCATTTCAACCTTAATGACAACAGCCCTTATTGAATCGCCTTTGCGGAAGTGATCCGAGGGTATCTGTTCGCTTTTTGGCAGAATAAGCTCATTGCCATCATCATCGAGGACAAGTATCTCTCTCTTCCAGACCTGATAAACCTCCCCTGTGACTATCTCACCTATCCTGTCCTTGTATTTCATATAGATATTGTTCTTTTCAAGGTCGAGAATACGTGCTGTAAGATTCTGCCTTAATGATAATATGGCCCTCCTGCCGAAATCGAGAAATTTAACTTCATCCGAAACTTCTTCACCCACTTCATAATCCTCATCAATCTTTTTGGCCTCAGAAAGTGGGATCTGGGTTATCGGATCGGTCATTTCATCATCATTTACCACCACCCTGTTTCTCCAGATCTCGAAATCACCCTTATCAATATTTACAATAATGTCAAAATTGTCAGCCGATCCGTACTTTTTCGCCAGCATACCCCTGAATACATCCTCAAGAACACTCATCATCGTGGGACGGTCAATATTCTTCAGCTCCTTAAACTCAGAAAAGGTGTCGATCAAATTAACATTTTCCATCTGTTGTAAGCCTCTTATTATTAATTAATTGTTAATACTACTCTTGTCGATTTTATCTGGTCGAAATTAAAGGATATCTCCTTAATTTCCATGCTCTTTCCCTTTGCTCTATATTCTGTTTCAAGCTCAAATCCACCGCTGGTGACATTTTTCAGTTTTCCTGTAAATCTTTCTCCCTCACTGTCTGTAACTTCAACTTTATTTCCTTCATTCCTGTAATATTGCTCAATAACCCTGAAAGGCATATCAAGTCCGGGAGACGATACCTGCAGTTCAAAATCCTCAGCATTCCTGTCAAGGTGCTTCTCAATATACCTGTGAATCTCAGCACATTCATCAATTGTTATCCCTTTCATCGTATCAGCAAGAACAGTGATCCTGTTTGCAGTACTGACTTTTATTGTTACAATAAAAATACCCGTTCCGGTTATGAACTCATTGATAAGCTTTTCTATTTTATTTCTGTCAATCATATTTCCAAAAAAGATAACAAAATAGGGGACTCTGGTCCCCTAGTTCAAATTCCCCTCTTGACGGGGACAAAGATATACAATGTTTTGGAATATACAAAAATAGAATCGGGTAATAATTTTTTGATGCTGATTTAATTAAATCTTTACGACCTTTGACATTGTTTGGGGATCGATTTTATTGAAAGTGGTAATGATGTATAATTATGAGGACTATAAGCTTCTTTCGTGCTGTACGCTGTGTCCCCGGGAATGTACAATAAGCAAGTTTGACGGTGGAACCGGATATTGCGCATCGGACGCGGGAATGAACATTGCTTCAATATGCATTCACAGGGGAGAAGAGCCACCTGTAAGCGGGTCGTATGGCATCTGTAATATTTTCTTTTCAGGCTGCAACCTCCGGTGCATTTATTGTCAGAACCATGAAATAAGCAGGCCGGATGCAAATAAAAGGGCGATGACTCTGACCTTAAAGGAAACTGTTGGTTTAATAGAGAGAACGCTTGGCGATAATATAAAATCTGTAGGGTTTGTATCTCCGTCGCATGTTGTACCACAGGTTAAAGCTATAATAAGAGGACTGAAAGCCCGTGGGCTTGATCTGGTATACGTTTATAATACAAATAGTTATGAAAAACCTGAGGTGATAGATGCTCTTGATGGTTTAATTGATGTATATCTGCCCGATTATAAATATGTGACACCCGGTATTGCGGCTGAATTCTCAGATGCTTATGATTATCCCGAAGTAGCACTTAAAGTACTCAAAAGAATATATTTCCTGAAGGGATCAACAGTGCCGTGTGATACAGACGGCCGGGCAGTGAACGGTATGTTGATAAGGCATCTGGTTTTACCGGGCCATGCTGAAGAGAGTAAGAAGGTATTAAGAAGTATTGCAGAGGAATTATCTCCGGGGGTTCATCTGTCGGTTATGTCTCAGTACCATCCGACAAATTATGTACTGAACCATCCTGAATTAAATCGTGCACTTTACCGGGAGGAGTATGAATCTGTCATTGAAACAATGATCAATCTCGGATTCCGTAACATCTGGGTTCAGGATATGGACAGTTGCCTTAATTACAGCCCGGATTTCAGGAAAAAACATCCGTTTGAATAAAAGACTCAGGGCTCAGAGCTCAGGGCTCAGAGTTTTTATCTCTGCCCTTTGCTCTAAGCCCCAAGCTTATTTCTGTGCGCTCTGTGCCCTGCGCTCTGCGCTATTTTCTCCGTGAATTACTGTTGTCTGAAGATTCTTTTCTTTCGCTGCTTCTTTTTGAAGCCTGTGCCGGTGCTCCGGACCTGCTGCTCCTGCTTTCAGATGACCTGGCGGTTGATGCCGGTTGTCTGGAACTTCCTGCACTTTGTGATCTGACACTTGCTGAAGATCTTGAGGCAGGTTTTTCAGAAGCTGTTGCGGCAGATCTTCTTTCGGTACCGGAATTCTGTCCGCCAGAGGATCTGGCAGCCGGACTATTATTAACGGTTGTTGATGATCTTCTC